>JBCBGD010000001.1:0-229 GCA_038527085.1 Pseudomonadota bacterium
GTTGCGACGCGCACGTGGCGGGGTTGCGGGCCCAGAGGAGGGCGATGCGAAGCCGATCGTGCGCGGACGTCTGACCCTCGATCCCAACCGCCACGCCTGCAACTGGGATGGACACCCGGTGCGCCTGACCGTGACAGAATTCCTGATTTTGCAGTCGCTGGCCCAGCGCCCTGGATATGTGAAGTCGCGCGACCAGCTTATGGATGCGGCCTATGACGACCAGATCTAC
>JBCBGD010000001.1:239-46527 GCA_038527085.1 Pseudomonadota bacterium
ATACACCGAGAGCTAAGGCCGCCTATTTGCCCGCCTTGCGGTAGAGTTCGCGGGTCTTGGCTTCCTGGCGCCGCACTTGAGCGCGAGTGACCTGTCTCGACCTGATCGTGGCGTAGGCCATACCAATCCCGGCCAGTGTGATGGCGACGCCTGCGAAGGCCCAGATGTATCCTGTCATTGGGGTGTCCTTTGATCCTTAGAGGACGAGCAACAGTCCAAGACGGAAGCCTGTTCCGAGGGTGCGACATCGAATACCGCGCCGACGGCGAGGCCCGAGGCGGCTGCAATGGCAGCAGTTTGGCTTGCTGCATGGCCCAACTGAGTTAAACCAAGGCTCCAAATGAAAGGACCGCAATCCATGGCCGATGCCGAAAACCAGCTCATCATGAAAACCTCAAAGGGCGAGGTGACGATCGACCTCAGACCTGACCTCGCGCCCAACCATGTGGCGCGGATCAAGGAGCTGGCGCGTGAAGGCTTCTATGACGGTATCATCTTTCACCGCGTGATCGACGGCTTCATGGCGCAGGTGGGTTGCCCGGATGGAACCGGAATGGGTGGCTCGTCAAAACCCGACCTGAAGCAGGAGTTCAATGCAGAGCCGCACGTACGCGGGACCTGCTCCATGGCGCGGACCAACGATCCCAACTCCGCCAACAGCCAGTTCTTCATCTGTTTTGACGATGCGCGGTTCCTCGACAAGCAGTACACGGTTTGGGGGCGAGTCAGCGCCGGAATGGATGTGATCGACGCGATCGAGAAGGGCGAGCCGCCGCGCAATCCCGACAAGATCGACTCCATGAAGGTGGCTGCCGACGTTTAAGGGTCGCCCATGGCAAAAACTGCCAGGCAAATCGGACGACGGAACGGGCGCGGCACCGGCGTGCTCGGCTCGCGCATTGCGCGGCTGATTTTCGCGTCAAACCTGGCAGGCCTGGCCATCCTGCTCGTCGGCGCCATGGTGCTGAACGAGATGCGGGCTGGCCTTGTCGTCTCGAAAAAGCAGGATCTGGAAGCCCAGGCCCAGGTCTTTCAGAACCTGCTAAGCGGCGGTGCCACGCGCGGCACGCCAGAGCCCATGTTGGATGTGGATCTGGCGGCCGCCGTCATTCGCGACCTGTCCCTGCCTCAGACCATTCGCGCCCAGGTGCGCGGGCCAGAAGAATTGATCGTGGCCGACAGCTTTCTGTTGTCGGACAGGGTCGACGTTTCCGCGCTTCCGCCCATCAGAGAGCCTGGCACCTGGTCGAAGATAAGCGCGGATCTGTCGAGTTGGGCGAGCAATTTGATGGCCGATATTCTCCCCGAGCGAGGTGGAGCGTCGGTAAGGGCCCGGACGTTCGAGGAAGAGTTTGCCGCTGCCCTTGAAGGCAACATGGCGTCCAGCCAGCGCTTTTCCGATCGCGGCCAGCGCGTGATCTCTGTCTCCGTCCCGATACAACGGGTTTCCGCGGTCGTGGGCGTGCTCACGCTAGAAGCCAGTGATGTGGAAGAAATTGTGCGCGCCGAGCGCGCGGCGCTGTTGCCCTTCATTCTTGTTGCTGTCCTGGTGGCCTTCATCACGTCCAGTTTGCTGACACTTGGGATCGCGCGTCCCTTGCGCCGGCTGGCCGTTGCGGCAGACCGGGTCCGCTCAGGGACGTCTGAGAGCCTGGACCTGCCACAGCTTACCCGCCGCAAGGATGAGATTGGGGATTTGGCGGAGTCGCTCCAGTCGATGACCGACGCGCTGCTGGAGCGCATCGTGGCGAACGAACGATTTGCAGCGGACGTTGCCCATGAGTTGAAAAACCCACTGACGTCAATCCGCTCCGCCGTCGAGACGGCCGAAAGGGTTCAGGGCGATCCCGTAGCTCTGGAGAAACTGCGAGGTGTGATTGCCAGCGACGTGAAACGGCTCGATCGCCTCATCACGGATATCTCGAACGCATCGCGCCTCGAGGCAGAGATTACCCGCGTGCCGACTGCCAAGCTCGACATCGCCCGGCTGTGTGCGGAGATTGTCGAGGCCTATGGCGCGATGGCCGGGGAGGGCGACGTTGAGGTAACGTTTGAGGATCGCACCATGGCCGCTGGTTTGAGGGTGCGCGGACGGGAAGGCCCGCTCGGACAGGTGCTGCGCAATCTGATCGACAATGCGCGATCATTCTCGCCGAAAGATGCAATGGTGCGTGTCAGTCTCGAGCAGGCGAACAATGGCCGCCAGACGCTTGCGCGGATCATGGTCGAAGACGACGGTCCCGGCATCCCGCCCGACAAGCTCGAGAAGATCTTCGATCGGTTCTATACCGACAGGCCTGCGGGCGCGGCGTTCGGAAACAATTCCGGTCTCGGGCTGTCGATTGTTGCGCAGATTGTCGAGACCCATCGCGGCAAGGTTGTTGCTGAAAATCGACCAGAAGGCGGCGCACGGTTCATCATTGATCTACCTGCGGCGTGATTTGTGTCTTGCGCGATGCACTGTATATCGCCGGATGATCAGACGGCAGACGAAGGAAAGTTGCCATGGTTGACACCGTGAGCTCTCAAGATGGAGCGCCCACCCAGAAAGGATTTCTGGGGTGGGTCGAGCGCACGGGCAACCGACTGCCCGATCCGGTCTTCATCTTCTTCTATCTGATCATCCTCCTGGTCGCGATCTCGGTCGCGTGCGCCGTGCTTGGGGTCAACGCCGTGCATCCCACGCAGGTCAATGATGACGGCTCGCCAGTGGTCGTGGCTGCCGAAAGCTTGCTTTCGGCGACAAACATTCAGCGCCTTTGGGTCGAGATGCCAACGACTTTCACGCATTTCTATCCTCTAGGCTTTGTTTTGGTGGTGATGTTGGGTGCGGGTGTGGCGGAACGCTCTGGCCTTTTTGCGAGCGCCATTCGCGGAGCGGTGCGCAGCGCACCCACATTCCTTCTCACACCATTCGTTGCCCTGATCGCAATGCTCTCCAATCACGCCGCAGATGCGGGTTATGTGGTGATGATCCCACTTGCCGCGATCATTTTTGCGTCGGCGGGACGCCATCCCTTGGCAGGAATTGCGGCAGCATTCGCAGGTGTGTCTGGCGGGTTTTCTGCAAACATTGCCCCTGGGCAGCTCGACGCGCTCCTGTTCGGCATCACAAAGTCTGCCTACGAAGCCTCTGACATTAACGCCAATTGGACTGAAAACATTGCCGGAAACGCCTATTTCATTATTGCGATCCTTGTCGTGTACCTGCCTGTCATATGGTACGTCACCGACAGGCTTATCGAACCTCGATTGGGGAAATGGACAGCCGAGCCTGGCACAGATGCAAGCAGCTATGGCGACGAAAATGCACCGCTGACGGCCGAGCAGAAGCGAGGTCTGGGCTTTGCAGGCTTGGCCATTCTAGGCGTCTGCGGACTTTGGGCCGCAATGACTTTTGGGCCGGGCACACCGCTTTTGAATGATGGGCCCGATACAGCCGGAGAGCCCTGGTACGTGATCGCCAGTCCGTTTTTCCGGTCGCTCGTCGCGGCCTTTCTGATTCTCTTTCTTGCGGCGGGCTGGGCTTACGGTGCAGCTGCTGGAACGATCAAATCCCATCGCGATCTTGTCGACATGATGTCGGAAGCGATGAAGGACATGGGATATTACCTGGTGCTGGCTTTTGCGGCGGCTCATTTCGTCGTCATGTTCGGTTGGTCAAATCTTGGGTTGATTACAGCTGTCCATGGAGCTGACACGATACAAAACAGCGGACTTCCCTTGCCGGTGGTCATTGGGTTGATTGTCTTGTTCACTGGGCTTTTGAACCTGTTCGTCGGTTCTGCCAGTGCGAAATGGGCGCTCCTCGCGCCGGTTCTCGTGCCGATGCTGCTTCTTCTCGGCGTCAGTCCCGAGGCTGCGACAGCGGCTTATCGTGTGGGTGATGGCGCAACCAACATCATCACGCCGCTCATGGTGTACTTCCCTCTGATCCTGGTGTTTGCCCAGCGATGGACCCCAGGATTTGGTCTCGGCAGCCTCACCGCAATGATGATTCCTTATTCGCTCTGGATGCTCGTCTCAGGCGTGATCCTGATTATGATATGGATATTCCTTGGCCTGCCGCTCGGGCCCGGAGCTTCGGCCTCGATCGTGCTGCCCGAGATTGCGACGCCGTAATTCGTGGCTTGACCGGCGCGCAATTCGTGTCAGCGTGGTCGATCGAACCGGTGCCAGGGATGGACACGAATGATTGGTATTGTGGTGGTCAGCCACGGCAACTTGTCCCGCGAGCTTGTCGCGGCGGCACAACATGTAGTGGGTACGCAGAAGCGTTTCAGGTCGATCTCCATAGAGGCTGAGGACGATATCGAAGCGCGCCGCGAAGAGATTCGTGACACCGCAAAAGCCTGCGATGATGGCTCGGGCGTGATCATCCTGACCGACATGTTCGGCGGCACGCCCTCAAATCTGGCCATCTCGGTGATGAGTGCGGGAAACGTCGAAGTGATCGCTGGCGTAAACCTGCCCATGCTGATCAAGCTGGCCGAGGTGCGCGACGTGCTCTCGCTGAACGAGGCGTGCGAGGCGGCTGCCGAGGCGGGCCGAAAGTATATCAACATCGCGTCAGAGCTGATGAGCCGTGCCTGACATGGACGGCGCTGAGCCAGCCCTGCAAAGAGTGACTGTGGTCAATGTGAAGGGCCTGCATGCGCGGGCGTCTGCGGCGCTGTCGAAAGTTGCGGCGGACTTTGACGCGAAAGTCATCGTGTCCCACCGCGGAGTAAGCGCCAACGCGCGTTCGATCATGGATTTACTGCTGCTCGTCGCCTCGAAAGGCTCGGAAATCGAGATTTCAGCCACGGGACCGCAAGCCGCCGAAGCCGTCACGGCCGTCGCCAGCCTGGTCGCCGATGGCTTTGGCGAGCAGGATGCGCCAATATCTCCGGATGCGAGCGAGCCTAGAAGTTAACGCGTGGCGATTGCCCGAGACGTTGGCGGTCGGCCCGCCGCGCCCTTTCGCGACCCTCAGGTGCCTTCAGCGAGGCCACCGTTATGTTCCCTGTGGCTGGATCGACATAGGCGGCAGAGATCGATGATACCACCGCCGCGAATTCATCAGCGCTCACCTCGCGGTCGAGGTTCGGATCAAAGCGTACGGGGTTCGCTAGCGAGTCATCGCGCGTCGGCAAGCTTTCTGCCCATGCCTGTTGTTCCAGTGCACTAAGGACACCGTCCTCGCTGGCATCAGCCTGCTCGAAAGCGCGCGCGACGCCCCGCTCCAGTTCTGCAGGCGTCACGACACCGTTCCTGTCGACATCGAAGGACAAGATCAATCCACCCCCGGGCACAAACCGCGCTGGCGCTTCGCCTGGTCGGACTTCCTTGGCTGTCCCCGTGCCCGGAAGGCGAACGAGATCACCATCGGCAGACTGCGCCAAAGACGCCGCCGCAGGCATCAGGCAGACTGCAGCGAGGCAAGATAAGACTGAGCGCAGCATGGAGCGCCTCCCTGGGTACGGGCACAACATAATCATCTGTTGCCGAAAGGCCACATGAGAATGCTGTTAGACTGAAAAGCTCGTCCCACAGCCGCAGGAGGCTGTCGCGTTGGGATTGTTGATCTTGAAGGCCGCGCCAATCAATTCCGTGGTAAAGTCAATCTCTGATCCCCGCAGGAACTCCAAGCTCATTTCGTCGATCACCACGCCGACGCCATCGCGCTCGACGAGCAGGTCATCGGTGTTTTGTGCGTCTTCCAGCTCGAACTTGTAGGAAAAGCCCGAACAGCCTCCGCCATCCACGGAGACGCGCAGAAGCTTGGCATCGGGTTGCTTCGCCAGAATCGCTTTAATGCGTTGAGCTGCAGCTTCGGTGAGGGTTACATCGGTCATGGCTCGAAAGATAAGCGCAGAAGGCGTGCTCGAAAAGAGACAAGCTTGGCTTGCCCCTTACGCCACCGATTGGCGCGAGACACGCGGTCGCTATTTCAAGGAAACAGAGTCCGCGACCCGCACGCCTTTCCAACGCGATCGCGACAGGATCATTCATGCATCGGCCTTCCGCCGCCTGAAGCAGAAAACACAGGTGTTTGTCGCCCATGAAGGCGACCACTACCGCACACGGCTGACCCACTCCCTGGAAGTGGCCCAGATCGCCAGGTCTATTGCGCGCACCCTGAGGCTGGATGAGGATCTCGCAGAAGCCCTCGCGCTCGCCCACGACCTTGGACATCCGCCGTTCGGTCATGCCGGCGAAGATCAACTCGATCTATGCATGCAAACCTATGAGGGCTTTGATCACAACGCCCAAACCCTGCGCGTGGTGACGAATATTGAGCAATCCTACCCGCTGTTTGAAGGGCTCAATCTGACCTGGGAGACGCTCGAGGGCCTGGTGAAGCATAATGGGCCGCTGATCTCGGATGAAAGTGAGATCGACAGTCTGCCCGTCGCGTTTCGCGAGTTCGTGCACCTTCGCGATCTGGAACTCTCTACGTTTGCAGGGGCCGAGGCCCAGGTGGCGGCCCTGTCCGACGATATTGCTTACAACAATCACGACATTGACGACGGATTGTCGGCAGGTTTGTTCTCCATGGAAGAGCTGATGGAGATCCCGCTTGTCGGCGACGTCTTTGCCAGTGTGATGGAGGATCATCCAGGTCTTGATCGCTCGCGGCTGACAAAGGAGGCTGTTCGCCGCCTGATCGGGCTCTGGATCAATGATCTCACGGGCGAAACCTTGAAGCGAGCTGCGAAAGACAAGCCTGGTAGCGCCGCCGATGTCCGCCGAATGTCGCGTCCTCTGGTGGCTTTTTCCGATGAACACGACCAGCGCCAGAGCGCCCTTCGCGCTTTCCTGTACGAGCGCATGTACAAGCACTACAAGGTGAACCGCATGCGCAGCCAGGCCAAGCGCATCCTGGCAGATCTGTTTGAATTGTTCCTCGAGCAGCCAGATACGCTGCCACCGCCTTGGCGCAGCAATGCCGAGCAGGTCACCGATGCGCGGCGCGCGAGGATCGTCTGTGATTATGTGGCAAGCATGACTGACACTTATGCCATCGACGAGCATCGGCGCCTTTTCAATCTCGACTCCATGATCTGAGCTCTCACTGCAATTCACGCGACTGGTCAGTGCTGTTTAGCGCCCGTTAACAGACTGGCCCTATCGGTTAACGAAATCTTCTTTTGTGACATGGGGTTACGCATGAGCCGCTACGGGGATGACCCGATCGATTTTGGTCCGATTGAGGACGATTATCGCAGCTATGACCATCAGGGCGAGGAAACCGCCCGCGGCCCTCTGATTCTGGCCCTGGCTGCGGGTGTTCTGATCGTGTTCGGCGCAGTGGTCTGGAACACATACCGCCAGGGCGTGCGCGCTGATTCTGGTGATCTGCCTCTGATCACGGCGCAGGCCGAGCCCTACAAGCGCCGCCCTGATGATGCGGGTGGTGCAAGGGTGCCCGACCAGGAACTCCGATTCTATGATGAAATAGATGGTTCGACTCGGGGCGAAGAACAGCCAATTGAGGGGCTGAGGCGTTCGGTCTCGGCGCAGCCGGAAGACACGCTTGCGGGCGGCGCTGGTGACGCATTGCCTGCCCCTGCGACAGGCAGTGAAGGCGACTACAACGCCCAGACCGGTTTGAGCGCGCCAAGGCGCACCGCCCAGTCCGAAGGACGCCAGCAGATCGCTGTGCTGGATGAGGCGACCCAGGCGCTGGCGGCGGCGCAGGATACAACGTTTGATGTTCCAGTGGTGGCAGTGGCCCCTGACCAAAATGCAATGAGCGCGATGTTTGAGTTCGCGCCCAGCGGGGCCTACCTTGTGCAAGTCGCTGCGCTGAGAGATGAGGCGCGCGCAGAATCCACCTGGGAGTATCTGTCTGGCAGCTATCCGCGTATCTTTGCTGGCGCCGAAAAACGGATCCAGCGCGCCGACCTTGGCGCCAGGGGCGTGTTTTATCGGCTTCGCGTCGGCGCCTTCGACTCAAGAACTGCCGCCAGCGAATTCTGTGAAGCCTTAAAATCGACCGGGAATGACTGCATCATCGTCCAATGAGCAAAGATATTCGTGCCTGCATTCTGAGTGTCTCAGGACCCGAGCTTCTCGACAGTGAGGCGCGGTTCTTGTCTGACGCTCAGCCCTGGGGGGTGATCCTCATGGGCCGCTCCTGCGTGACACGGGTTCAGGTTCGCGAGCTTGTGGATGATATCTGGCAGGCCTTGGGGCGCAGCTGTCTTGTTTTCATCGATCAGGAAGGTGGGCGGGTTGCCCGGCTGAAGTCGCCTGAGTGGCCGCGCTTTCCGGCTGCGCGCGTTTTCGGCGAGATCCATACGGGCGACGAGGCGGCTGGTTTGGAGGCTTCCTATCTCAGTCACCGGTTGATGGCGCACGAACTCTCAGCGATCGGTATCCATGCCGACTGTGCGCCTGTGCTCGACCTACCGGTCCCCGGCGCGCACGACGTCATTGGAGACCGGGCCTTCGCAATGGGCGTGGCGTCCGCTGTCGCGCTCGCTTCGGCAGCGATTGAAGGATTGAAGGATGGCGGCGTCGCGCCCGTCATCAAACACCTGCCGGGGCATGGGCGCGCGCAGGCAGACAGCCACCTGGAGTTGCCACGTGTGACGGCCGGCCTGAACGAACTCAATGCCAAGGATTTCGCGCCATTTGAGGCTTTGAGTGCCGCGCCGATGGCGATGACGGCGCATATTGCGTTCGATGCCATCGATGCTGACGCGCCCGTGACGCTGTCATCAAAAGCGATCGAAGAGATCATTCGCAGGCGAATCGGGTTTGATGGCCTGTTGATGACAGACGATCTTGGAATGAATGCCCTTGGAGGGCCGCTGGAAAGCCGCGCACGCCGTGCGCTTGAGGCTGGGTGTGATGTCGTGCTGCACTGCGCAGGGTTCACCAAGGCGCCTGAGGATGTTCTTTCAGAGATGGAAGAGGTTGCAGGCGCGTGTGAGGCGCTGTCTGGCAAGAGCCTTGAGCGCGCACTGGCTGCAGAGACCTATACGACAAAAGCCAGGCCATTCGATGCCGAGGCAGGCTGGGAGCGGCTTCGAGCCCTCCTCCCCAAGCAGGAGGCCGCGGCATGAGCGAAGCAACACTTTCGATTTCCGATCTTTCAAACGAGGTCGAGGAAGCCGATGAGGGCGATATCTTCGTCGTCGACACCAGCGTCTATGAAGGCCCGCTTCACCTTCTGCTTGAGCTCGCACGGCGCCAGAAGGTTGACCTGTTGCAAGTGTCAATTCTGACGCTCGCCGAGCAGTATCTCGACTTCATCAAGGACGCCAAATCGCGCCGCATTGATCTGGCGGCGGACTATCTGCTGATGGCCGCGTGGCTGGCCTTCCTGAAATCCCGCCTGATGTTGCCCAAGCCTGAAAAGGTCGAGGACGACGCCGATACGCCAGAAGACATGGCGCAAAGACTCGCCTTCCGCCTGCGGCGCCTCGACGCCATGCGCGAGGCTGGCGAGGAATTGATGAACGGCCCCATCCTTGGCGAGCGCGTGTTCCTGCGCGGCGCACCCCAGAAGCCGAAAGTGATCAAGCACATCGAGTATGACACCACGCTCTGGCACCTGATGCAGGCCTTCGGCGCGATCCGTGGACGCAAGACCAAAGCCGCGCCGCACAAAATCGAGAAGCAGTTCGTGCTTCCTCTGGAAAGCGCGCGGCAGGGCCTGAAAACCCTCGGGCCGCAGCTGCGCCAGTGGGCAAGTCTTGACGACATCAGAAGTCAGATACATGGACTGGACCCAGATGTGCCGACGCGCTCGGTGACGGCATCTGTGTTTTCGGCGGCGCTGGAGCTTGCCCGCGACGGAGATGTGGAGCTTCGACAGGACATCCACTTCGCGCCGCTCTACTTGCGCGCACCAGGACCCGAAGCCGTGGAGGCCTCTCAATGAATCAGCCTGACACCGAGGCGCTCGACAACGCGCCAGAAGCCATTCGTCATGCGGTCAAGCAGCTTTCCTTTGCTTATTCCCGCTCTGAGCAGACGATCAATCAGACGCTGACAGACAAGATGGCAGACGCGATGCGCCGGGCCGAAGCGGTGCTCTTCGCTGCCGGTGAGCCCCTCGATGCAGAAGCGCTGTCTGAAACGCTGCCCCAGGGCATTGAAGCCGCTGACGTGCTCATGGCGCTGAAGTCCCAGTATCAGGGCAGGGGCGTCGAGCTTGTCGAAGTGGCCGGGAAATGGCGCTTCCAGTCGGCTGCCGATCTCGATTTCCTGTTTGTGGAAGAGCGCCAGGAACAAAAGAAGCTGAGCCAAGCTGCCCTCGAGACCATGGCGATCATCGCCTATGGCCAGCCCGTTACACGCGCTGAAATCGAAGCGGTGCGTGGCGTGGCGGTTTCCAAAGGCACCATCGATACGCTGATGGAGACCGGCTGGATCCGCATCAAGGGGCGACGGAAGACGCCTGGCCGGCCTGTCACCTATGGCACCACTGACGCGTTTTTGGAGCATTTTGGGCTTGAGAGCCTGTCCGTGTTGCCTGGCAAAGCAGACCTGGAAGCAGAAGGCCTGCTCAGTGATGTGGTGCCTGACGACTTCAGGATGCCCGGAGAAGAGGGCCTGGAAGAGGTCGCGGAGGGCGAAGACGATCATGTGGATCTTTCGCAAGACGAAGAGAATGCCTTCGTGACGGACTTCATGGATGAACAGCCTGCAACGGCTGCGGAGTAGTTCCACCTTCGCGTTTACCGCGCACCCTTTACGCCCTATGTTAGGCGCACACGTGTTTGGAGGTGCTTTATGTCACCAGGTTGGCCCCAGATTTTGCTCATCGTGGTCGTGGCGTTGCTGCTGTTTGGCGGTCGCGGCCGCATATCCTCCATCATGGGAGATATGGCCAAGGGCATCCGCAGTTTCCGTACCGGACTGAACGACGAGGAAGATCAGAAAACTGTCCCGAAGGATGATGACCTGGTTGATGTGACGCCGAAAAAGGACGAGGCAAAGTCCTCCTAAGGACCGCTCTGGGCGAGATCGAGGAAGGCGCAGTCTATGCTGCCACAGATAGGCATGACGGAATTTCTGCTGCTTGCCGCAGTGGCCCTGATCGTGCTCGGCCCGAAAGACATGTCCCTCACAATGCGCAAGCTCGGCCAGTTCGTCGCCAAGGGCCGCGCCATGGCGCGCGAATTCCAGGGCGCCTTTGACGACATCGCAAAGCAGGCTGAGCTTGATGACCTCCGCAAGGAAATTGAAGAGCTCAAGCGCAACAATGCAATGACTGAGGCGCAGGACAGCCTGAAGGCGGTGGAGGACGACATCAACTCCGCCATCATGCGCGGGGAAAACGTGCCTGAAGCGCCTAGGCCTCAGGTGAAGGACATTGAAGCAGCCCCTGAAACCAAGCCAGCAGAGGGCACGTCGTGAGCGACGGGTCCACATTGCCGGGCGAGGGCGGCGAAGGCGATGAGGTCGATGCTTCCAAAGCGCCGCTGCTCGAGCACCTCGCTGAACTGCGTGTCCGTCTGATCTGGTGCTTTGCCGCGCTGGGTGTCGGCACGATCGTCTGCTTCGCCTTCGCCAAACACATCTACAATTTCTTGCTCGTGCCGCTGGTGAACGTGGCGCAGACAGAGCTCGGCGATACAGACTTCGAGCTGATCTATACCGCGCCGCTCGAAGTGTTTTTCGTCCAACTCAAGCTGTCTCTATTTGCGGGTATCTTCGTGGCGTTTCCGTTGATTGCCTACCAGCTCTACGCCTTTGTCGCCCCGGGGCTGTACAAGAATGAGCGCGGCGCGTTCCTGCCGTTTCTTGTGGCAGCGCCGACGCTGTTCGCGGCGGGCGGTGCTTTCGTCTACTACCTCATGCTGACTCTGCTGTCGCGCTTCGCGCTTGGCTTTGAACAGGAAGCGGCCGAGGGCATTGCGGCCATCCAGCCGCAAATCAAGGTGTCGGAATATCTCTCGCTCGTGATGGCGCTGATCCTCGCCTTTGGCCTTAGCTTTCAGTTGCCGGTCATCCTGACCCTGCTCGGCAAGGCGGGCATGTTGGGGGCTGAGACGCTCAGAAAGGGGCGCAAGTACGCGATTGTTGGCATTCTGACCTTTGCGATGTTCTTCACGCCGCCGGACATCATCTCCCAGATCATGCTTACGGTGCCGGTGTTCCTGCTCTACGAGATCAGCATTTTCTGCGTCGCGCTGATCGAAAAGCGCCGCGTTGAGGAAGACGCCGAAGCCGCCGCAGAATAGACAGAATTTCACGTTCAGCCTCGGTAAAGGCATGCACTCCATCATGTTGCGTGTCCCTCAGGAGTGTTGCGCGCATGTGGATAGGCTTTCTCGCCTCCTTCTATATTTCGAGCGAAGCCGCACCGCTAAGTCATGCGCTGGAAGCAACACAAGCGCCTGACACGCTGCGCGCCGCCTTCGTGGTTGAGCTGAGGAGCGGTCAGGCCTTCAGGATCTTTGCGTTTGATCCCCGACTTCCTAAAGACAGGCGCTGGAGGCTGGAAAAGGAGGAGGGCGAGAACGCCGAGCTTGACGAACTGGGCGCCGCGTGGGGCGCCGAGCCCGCGCCCGATAGCCGTCTCTTTCCCGATGATCTGAGCCTTTCCATGTCCGCCTCGCTTGAAGCCGAGGATATGGGGCATGCTTGGCGGATAGCGTTCGACCACCGGCCATCTGTGCAGCGAAGCGAATTCGATGTGTGGGCGGCGAGGCATTTGGAGGCCAGTCTCTGGCTTGATCCCGAGGCCGGTCGCTTCCTGCGCCTCGATCACAATCTCCCACGGCCGGTGACGGGCCCGAAAGGTGTCCGCCTGTTGCGGTATGCCCAGTCGCATTATCTCGACTGCGAGCCTACCTTTGGGCTAAGCTTCATCTCAGCCATTAGCGTGGATCTTGAGGCGAGGGCAGGGTTCCGCACCATCATTCGGGACTACGAAATGCGTGTCCTGTCGGCGGAGTTTTTCTTTGCTTCTGCCGCCGATGAGGCCGCGTTTCACAAAAACCGTGGAAATTCCACACCATCGCGCTGAAGAGTCACTGGTTCTCTCACACCGTGGGATTACCCTATGCCCATGGCGATTCACATGATCAAACTCTGTGTTGGCGCGGAGTCCATTGCTGATCTCGCGGCGTGGCAGCAAAAGCTGCTGCAGACCTATCCCAAGCCGGTTCACCACACGCGCATGTCGCCCAAGCGCCGTGATGAATTGCTGGCGGGTGGCTCGATCTATTGGGTCATCAGGAAAGTGATCCGTGCGCGCCAGAGGATCATCGACATTCGCACCGTGGATGACCGCGCCGGAAAGCCGATGTGCGAGCTGGTTTTCGATCCAGAGATCATCCCGGTCGTGCCACGGCGCAAGCGGCCCTTCCAGGGCTGGCGGTATCTCAAGGTCGCCGATGCGCCAGCCGATCTGGAGCCGGGGCGCAAGGCTTCCGATGTTCCGCTTGGCCTGGATGAGGCGCTGAAAGAAGCGATGGTCTGGTAGCGCGCACTCAGAATTTGAGCGGCAGGTTGTCGATCAACCTCGTCTTGCCGAGCCAGGCCGCGCCTAAAATTCTCGCCTCTGAGGGCCAGCGGCTCTTGTCCTTGGACAGGTCTTCAAGCGTGGCGGGATCGACCGCGCTGATATAATCGACCGACGAGAACCCTGCCTCGAGGGTCGTCGCACGTGCGACTTCGAGCACTGTATCCAGATCAGAATGCTCCGACTCGAGAGTTTCCTTGGCAACGCTGAGTGCCTGATGGAGTGCGCTGGCGCGGCGACGCTCGTCTTGGCTTAAATAGAGATTGCGGGACGAGTGGGCGAGGCCATCGGACTCTCGGAGGGTGGGCGCGCCGACAATCTCGATCGCCATGCCGAGGTCTGTCACCATCCGCCGGATAATCTGGAGCTGCTGGTAGTCTTTCTCTCCGAACACCGCCACGTCGGGGCGCACATGCTGAAAGAGCCGCGCCACGACAGTCGTCACGCCATAGAAGAAGTGCGGCCTGTAGATTCCATCGAGCTTGTCCGAGAGGCCCGGAACGCGGACGTCCGTGACGCTTCCTTCCGGATACATGTCCAAGGGCGTTGGAAGATAGGCGATGTCGCATCCTGCCGCTTCCAGCTTCTCAAGATCGCTGGCTTCGTCTCTGGGATAGGTCTCGAAGTCTTCGCCCGGCGCAAACTGGGTCGGGTTGACGAAGATGCTGGCCACCGTCACGCGCGCTTTTTCGCGGGAAAGGGTGATCAGCGATAGGTGACCATTGTGTAAGGCTCCCATAGTCGGAACAAGCCCAATCGACTGCCCTCTGTAATAATCATTGCGCAACACGTGTATCAGCTCGGCTCTGGAGCGCACAACTGTCAGGGGAAACTTTGCCATTGGAATCTCGATGACTTCGGGTAGAGTGAAACCAGTTGTTAACCGGCATTGGGGAAGTTGCGCTCATGGCATATCGCATCGTCAACACATTCAAACGCTTTGCTGTCCAGGCCGCTGTGCGGTTTATGCCGGTTGGGCGATTTGATCCAGTCGCGCCGCAGCCTCGCATCCGACATTTCGATGATCAAAGTGCAGTCTCCGGTATGGACGACTTCCTGTTTGATCCCGTCACGTCCGGTGTGTCGGCAGCTGCTGAGATGCTCGGCGCAGAGCTAAACCGTGTCTCAAGCAAGATTGGCGAGATCCGTCAGCTCTTGTCTGACCTGACGCGCTTCGAGCCTGCCGAAACGGTCGAAGTGAACGCTGTGTCCGGGCAGAATTTCGCCTGGGCGGAGGACGTTTTGTTTGATGGCGACATGCTCGGCGATCCACAGGTTCCTGTCCTGTCGCTTGAGGGCCTGGATGATTTCCTCTTCGAAAATGAAGACGCCATCGCGCCGCGTTGGCAGGTCCTGCGTCCTGCGATGATGCCGGCTGGAGTTCAGCACGCGTAAAGTGCGCTCGTTGGGCGTGCAGTTTTGGAGTTCTCAAAGTGCCGCCCGAGGGTTTTTCTCCAGTTTCTGGATGTACTGAAGTTGATGTGATCGAGCGGGCCGAGGCGTCCGCACATGTCATTGTTGTCGGAAACGAGAAGGGTGGGGCCGGCAAATCTACCGTGGCCATGCACCTGACCGTGGCTTTGATGCGCATGGGCGCGCGGGTAGGGATAATTGATCTTGATGTCCGCCAGCGCACGCTGACTCGCTACATGGAAAATCGCCATCGGTGGGCTCAGTCCACAGGCGCTTCGCTTCCCATGCCCGAAATCATCCGCGTCGACGCCAGTTCCGAGCGCGATCTGGATGTTGCCGAGCGCCAGGAAACCGATCGGCTTGAAGACAGTCTCAGGCGTCTGCGCGCCTCGTGTGATTTCATCGTGGTGGATGCCCCAGGTGGCGACACGTTTCTGTCGCGCCTCGCGCATACCCACGCAGACACGTTGATCACACCGTTGAACGACAGTTTCGTGGATTTTGATCTTCTCGGCGATGTGAACCCGCAGAATCTCGAAGTACTTCGTCCAAGCTTTTATTCCGAGATGGTCTGGAACTGCCGCAAGCAGAAGGCGCGGTCCGCCCGCAAGCCGATCGACTGGATCGTCATGCGTAATCGCATGTCCCCCCTCGAGGCGCGTAATAAACAAAAGGTGGGTGCAGCGCTGGAGAAGCTTGCCAAGCGCATTGGCTTCCGCTTGGCGCCTGGCCTGTCCGAGCGCGTGATTTACCGCGAATTGTTTCCAGCCGGATTAACCTTGCTTGATCTCACAGAGCGCGGCTCGAACATTTCATTCACCATGAGCCATGTGGCAGCGCGGCAGGAGATGAGAGATCTGCTCATCATTCTCCAACTGCCAGAACTCATTGGCAAAGAGATCGCATTTTAAAAGAGAACTTTTGTCGAGCTCGACGCTGATTGGCTCTGCCGTCTTTCGTTGGAAAAGCAGGCTTTACTGAACGTCGCCTTCGCCAACAGGGAAGGGCTTACCGTTAAGCGTCGGGATCGCGGCGGCATCAGGATCGATCGGCTGGCGCACGCTTTCAAAGGCTATGTGCGTCTGCAAGGACTCCCCGGGCGTCACAGGCGCTGCGAAGCTTTGGTAAGCGGCCTCAATGAGTTCGGCGACGTGGGCGTTGCGCGCCCGCGAGGTACGCCCGCCCAGCATCACAGTGATGACCCGCGTGTCACCGCGAACGGCTGATGCCATCAGATTGTAACCCGATGCGCGAGTGTAGCCTGTCTTGAGGCCATCGACGCCATCGACTGAGCCCAGCAGCTCATTGTGGTTGCGGTAGGTGCGGCTGCCCCAGCGAAATTCGCGTGTAGAGAAATAGTGATAGTAGCCCGCATGCTCTTCCATGATGGCCTCGGCCAAGAGGGCCATGTCCCGGGCCGTCGAAATTTGTCGCGTATCGGGGAGGCCCGAGGCGTTGAAAAACCGCGTATTGGCCATGCCGAGGCTCTGGGCCTTCACGGTCATGAGCGCGGAGAAACGCTCTTCCGTTCCGCCGATGTGTTCGGCCACCACGACGGCCACATCATTGGCGGACTTTGTAATCAGTGCGTGGATGGCATCATGCACGGAAATCGTGTCGCCGCGCTTCAGGCGCAGGTTTGAAGGCGGTTGGGACGCGGCATTGCGCGATACAGCCATCATGGTCGAGGCGCTGACACGCCCTGCCTCGAGCTCATCGAAGAGCATGTAAAGGGTCATCACTTTGGTGAGGGATGCTGGATAGCGCGGTGCATCGGCGTGGCGCGCGTGGAGCACAGTGTCTGTACTGGCGTCGACGACAATGGAGGCGTAACGTTCAGCCTGGGCTTCGGACAGGAATGTGCCTGACAAACTCAATGCGCCAACAGCAAGTGCGGCGATTGCAGATTTTGACGGGGACAAACGCATCATTCCTGCTCCTTCTGGAAACACATCGTTCAGCCGATACCCCGGCCATGAGACTAGATTTGACCAAACCTGTTGACCAGTCGTTAAGGGCAGGCGGGACCTGAAGTTTTCGTTAGATCGGGAAAAATGGTGCGGTGCACAAAAATATCTTGCAATTGCGAAGGGGCTGTGCTATTTCTTCATCATCGAGAGAAAACCGCCACGATCATACCAAAGAAAGAGTTGACCCATGGCCAAAGCCCAAAAAACCCAAACGCCCTTCGAAATGATGGCCCCTGAAGCCGTTCGCGAGAATATGGACCGCTTCATGAGCCTCGCCGGTGAAATGACCGAACTGTCCCGCGAAGGCCTGACCGCTGCTACCGCAAGCGCGCAGGCGTCTGCCAAAGGCGCCCAGGAAATCAACACCAAAGCGCTTGCATTCTTCCAGGAAAGCATGGCGACCGGCATGGAAGCCTCCAAGACAGTCGGCGCCGCGAAATCCCTCCAAGAGGCCATGGAGCTTCAGGCGAATTTTGCAAAGACTGCCTTCGACACCTGCATGAAGCAGTTCGGCGAAATGGCGAGCCTCTACGCCTCGACCATGAAAGAAGCCAGCGCGCCGCTGAACGCCCACGCAGGCACCATGGTTGAAAAACTGCAAGCGGTGAAGTAACACTCCCGCTCAGTAGAGTAAGCGTAAAGTAGAAAGCCGACCTCTGATTGAGGTCGGCTTTTTGCAATCTTACAGGGAGGTCTGAATGCAGTTTCTTGAATTCGAGACACTGACCCGTCCAGCCTCGCCAAACACGTTCCTCTTGGCGCCAGAAGGCCTCTGTCAGAATGCAGAGCCTGATCGCGCCCCGCCGGCATTCGGCGAAAGTGCCAAGGATCTCTTTGCCATCCTGTCACGGATCGTGCGCGATGATGGCTCGTTTCGTCAGATCGATGAGGACCGCGAATCGCTTAGGCTGCGCTTCGTCGCAGTGACGTCTTTTCTGCGGTTCAAGGATGACGTCGATGTCCAGGTCATTCCAGCCAATGACTCCGGCAGCATCAAGTCGCCCGGCAGCACGCTGGCGGTCTATTCCAGGTCGCGCGTCGGCTATTCAGATCTCGGTGCGAATGAGAAACGTGTGGGCATGCTCCTGAATAGGCTCGCTTCGGCCACACACCCGGCTTGATTCTGTTTCGTGTCGAGGTCAGGCTTCCGATATGGAACGAATGACCTATCTTGGACATCATGCTGAATAAGCTTCTTCCAATGACCATGAGCGATCCAGACGATCCGGGCACACCGGGCAATGGAAACGATGATGATGGCAAGATCGGCCTGGCCACGCGCACGCGTGTCCGGACAAAGAAGCCGTCGCTTTATCGCGTCATGCTCCTAAATGACGACTATACTCCCATGGAGTTTGTCGTCTTCGTGCTCGAGCGGTTCTTCAACAAAAGCCGCGAGGAGGCCACGCGGATCATGCTGCATGTGCATCAGAAGGGTGTCGGACTGTGCGGCGTGTACACATATGAAGTGGCAGAGACCAAGGTGGCGCAAGTGCTCGACATGGCCCAGCGCAACCAGCACCCGCTGCAGTGCATCATGGAAAAAGACGATTAGAGGACCGAGATATTGCCAAGCCTGACCCCCTCACTGGAAACCGCCCTGGAGAACGCTCTGACCTTCGCATCGGAGCGCGACCACGAATATGCAACGCTCGAACATCTCTTGCTTGCTCTTGTCGATGACGAGGACGCTGCGGAAGTGATGGCGGCCTGCAAGGTCGATCTGGGCAAGCTCGGAGAGGACCTGACACACTATCTCGACGCTGAACTCTCAAGCTTGATCGCTGAAGAGAACGAAGGGCGTGTGCAACCCACCGCAGCCTTCCAGCGCGTGGTCCAGCGCGCAATCCTTCATGTTGAAAGTTCCGGGCGTGATGAGGTGACAGGCGCGAACGTCCTGATTTCGATCTTCTCGGAGCGTGAGAGTCACGCCGCCTTCTTCCTGCAAGAGCAGGATATGACCCGCTACGACGCGGTAAATTACGTCTCCCACGGCGTGGCCAAGAAACCTGGCGCGTCACGCAGCCAGACGCCGCGCGGCGCTGAGGCCAATGAGGACGGCAATGTGAAGTCGGGCAACGAAGCCCTCGATGCCTACTGCGTGAATCTCAATGAGAAAGCAAAGGGTGGGAAAATTGATCCCCTGATCGGCCGGGAAATGGAAATCGAACGCTGCATCGAAATTCTTTGCCGGCGCAACAAGAACAATCCGATCCTCGTCGGCGACCCTGGTGTCGGCAAGACTGCCATCGCTGAGGGTCTTGCGAAGAAAATCGTTGATGGCGAAGTGCCTGAAATTCTCGAAGAGGCTGTCATCTACTCCCTCGACATGGGCGCCTTGCTCGCGGGGACGCGCTATCGTGGTGATTTCGAAGAGCGCTTGAAGTCCGTCATGAAAGAGATGGAGGGCCTCGATAAAGGTGTCCTCTTTATCGACGAGATTCACACGGTCATCGGTGCGGGCGCGACCTCTGGCGGCGCCATGGATGCGTCGAACCTTCTGAAGCCTGCGCTCCAGAACGGCGAATTGCGTTGTATGGGTTCGACGACTTTCAAGGAATACAAGCAGCACTTCGAGAAGGACCGCGCGCTCAGTCGCCGCTTCCGCAAGATTGACGTGGTCGAGCCGTCCGTGCCTGACGCGGTGAAGATTCTCACAGGTCTCAAGCCAAAGTTCGAGGAGTTCCACGGCCTTCGCTACACCAACGAGGCCATCCGGACTGCCGTCGAGCTGTCTGATCGCTATCTCACTGACAGGAAACTGCCTGACAAGGCGATCGATGTGATCGACGAGGCGGGCGCAAGCCAGTGGCTGAAACCTGAGAGCAAGCGGCGCAAGGTCGTGGGCGTGAAGGATATCGAGGCGATCGTCGCCAAGATCGCGCGCATTCCCCCGAAACAGGTCTCCAAGGACGACGCTGCCCAACTCAAGTCGCTCGAGGTTGATCTCAAGCGCGTTGTGTTCGGCCAGGACGAAGCAATCGAAGCGTTGTCAGCGGCCATCAAGATGGCGCGGGCAGGGCTGCGCGAGCCGAACAAACCGATCGGCTCCTATCTGTTCACAGGCCCGACAGGCGTTGGCAAGACCGAAGTGGCCAAGCAGCTTGCGTCCATCCTGGGCGTGGAAATGCTTCGCTTCGACATGTCGGAATATATGGAGCGCCACACGGTCTCTCGCCTGATCGGCGCGCCTCCTGGCTATGTGGGGTATGACCAGGGCGGCCTTCTGACAGACGGCGTTGATCAGAACCCGCATTGCGTTCTGCTGCTCGACGAGATCGAGAAGGCGCATCAGGATCTCTACAACATCCTGTTGCAGGTGATGGACAATGGCACGCTGACGGATGCCAACGGCCGCAAGGTCGATTTCCGGAACGTGATCCTGATCATGACCACCAACGCCGGCGCGTCAGATGCGGCCCAGAACGCCATCGGCTTTGGGGCTGGCAAGAAGGAGGACGAGCAGGAAGAGGCACTCAAGCGCTTGTTCACGCCCGAGTTCCGCAACCGTCTCGATGCGACCATCGTGTTCGGCGCGCTCACGCCGGAGATCATCCAGCGCGTGGTCGAGAAGTTCGTGCTGCAGCTCGAAATCCAGCTGGCAGACCGCAATGTCACCATCTCGATCACCGACAAGGCCAAGGACTGGCTCGCTGCGCGTGGCTTCGACAGCGAGATGGGTGCGCGCCCGCTTGCCAGGACCATTCAGGAGCACGTCAAGAAGCCCATGGCGGAGGAGCTTTTGTTCGGCAAACTGGCCAAGGGCGGCGAGGTCAAGATCGATGTTGCCCGCAAGGACAGCAAGAAGCTGAAGTTCACCTATGTGGAAAACAAACCGCGCAAGTCCGGCAAGAAATCAGCCGAGGATTCGGCTGAAACGGTCTGATCTGAAATTCGGTTAAAAAAAGCGGCGAGCCGATCAGAGGCTCGCCGCTTTCGTTTGTCGCGCACATCAGTCCCAAAGTTCACCGAGCTCGAGCTGCTCTCGCCAGGTGTCGCCAACCCGCTCCTGGTCGCCATGGGGATGGCGGCGCAGCCGGTGGCCGAGCGTGAAGGCTGACGGCCCCGTCCTCACGTCGACGACGGCGAGCGCGCGAACGATCTCGCGCAGAGCCTCTTCCGGCGCCTCACCGTTGGCGTGCACCTCAGCTTCTGCGAGTCGCCAGCCTGCAGGGTCCCACCGAAGGGCCAGAACGACTTCAGGCTGGCCCTTCCAGACGTAAGCCGCCATTCGGCCAAGCACCATGTCGTGCTTGAAGTCGCGCAGGCAGTTCTTGAACTCCAGAGCGACCCTGTCGATCGCGCTGGCCCTGCGGACGGCCACGAACGGCTCAGGCAGTTCGGGCGGAGGCAGCGGCGCGTTGAACTCTTCGGCCACCAATGCATCAGCAGCCTTCGAGAACAGTCTCACCGTGTCCTCAGCCTTCACCAGCGCCTTGACCAAACGCCCCAGCGTCTTCGGCCCGTGGATACGCTCCACGAGGGCGAAAGCCAGACCAAGATCGCGGGCCGCCTGGACGCTGGGCACCATCGCCACCACGCGAGCCTCGTGCAGGCTCACGGGAAGGGCGTAGACGATGGCCAGCTGACCTGGGCGGATGTCCGCCATATGGCGCAGCACCCGGTTGGCGGCTGGCTGTGCGAACATGTCCAGGAAGCGATCGTACTGATCGCGCCGCCAGAGCGTCTCGCCCATCCGGCCCAGCGCCTTCATCAGACCTGCATGGTCGTCAGAGCGGCTGAGGCGACGCGCAAGGGCGGCGTCCTTATGGCGCTCTACCATCGCGGCGAGGCCAGCCAGGTCCCGTTCACCATGCGACAGCAGGATGGCTGCGGCATGCCTGCGCGCAGCAGGCAGGGCGAGGAAGTCCCGGTGCGGCGCAGGCCAGACGCTCGCAATCGCGCCGGCATGCGGTCCCGCCAGAAACTGAAGCAAAGGCGTGGCGCCGCTGGATTTCAGCGAGGCCTTCTGTGTGCGCTCAGTCATGCCATTGGCCATGGCTGACCTCCATTGCCGGAATGCTGTACAGGCAAAGGCCCCGCGCTGATCGCACGGCCTACCCTGGCATTCGTTGCGTCTATGACTTTGTAAGTCTCAGCCTTCGCCGGCAACGGCTCGGAAAGGCTGTGATTGCCCTCCCGAAATGGGATGGGCCTGTATATCGTCGCATCGATATCGCCGCATCTGTGCATCCCTTAAATTCAGCGCGTGTCGCTGAGCAGAGGTCGATACGGATGGAATGTGACACCAGTTTGGCAGGAACCAAAGAAATCGGCGTCAGGGGCTGGAAAACAAAAGAGCCGCCCCGAGGGGCGGCTCCCGTGAGCCGGAAGGCTCTTGGATCTTTAGGCCTGTGTCAGGCCATGGGGTTCATCAGATGGCGCGAAGAGGCTGCTCAACGTCTCCACCAAAACGAACCGACCCAATCGCCGTTCCTGGTTTCTCACTTGACATTGGATCACCTCCTTTCAGTTGCTTCAGTCCAAAAAGCGAATGCCTGCTGCAATCAGCAGACACCCAACACGTAGCAGGATGCGTGCCTAAGAAAAGGTAAAAACTGAACTGAACTTGCGCTTTGCACACACATGTTTGTCAAACGCTGCTCTAAGCGAGACCTATGCCCGACGATTTCGACAAGGACATTGCGATCACCAGCTCGCTCAGCTTGCCTGCCTGGGAGCTAAGCGAGCAGTTTGTGCGCGCGTCAGGGCCGGGCGGGCAGAACGTCAACAAAGTCGCAACGGCGGTTCAGCTGCGCTGGAATGTTCAGCGCTCTTCGCTGCCCGCCGCTGTGAAGGCACGGTTCGCAAGGAGAAATGCCAAGCGTCTGTCGAATGACGGCGATCTCGTCGTCGAATCGACGCGCCACCGTAGCCAAGCCCTGAACCGGGCAGACGCACGCAAGCGTTTGGCTGAGATGATCGCGAGTGTTGCGGCGCCACCGAAGAAAAGGATCCGCACACGCCCAACGGCGGGGTCAGTGAGGCGCCGGCTCAAAGCGAAGAAACGGCGAAGCGAGTTGAAGTCGCTTCGTGGCAGCGTTGATCCAGAGGATTAAGTCTAACGCATGAGGCCGATCTCCCGCAGCCGTTCCAGAAGGTAATCCTGAGCCGTGATGGGGGCGAATCGCTCCGCGCCCTTTTCGAGGCATTGCGGAAGGGTCTCGATCAGCACGTCAGGCGCAAAGTGAAGGAAGAATGGGGTGGAGTAGCGCGGATATCGTGCGCGCTCCGGAGACGGGTTGACCACGCGGTGGGTGGTGGACGGAAGCAAGCCGCCCGTCAGCCTTTGCAACATATCCCCCACATTGATCACGAGTGCGCCGGGCGGCGGATTGATGCTCAGCCAGTCGCCTGAGCGATGCTTGACCTCAAGGCCTGCCTCTTCAGCGCCAAGCAGCAGCGTGATCACGTTGATGTCTTCGTGAGCCCCTGCGCGCACAGAGCCTTTCGGCGGCGGCGCAAGCTGTGGGGGATAGTGGAGGAGCCGCAGGATCGAATTCCCGGCCGACACGCGTGGCGTGAACCAATCCTTCTCCAGGCCAAGATCCATGGCGACGGCCTGGAGAATGCGTTGGCCCATTTTGTCCAGCGCGTCGAAGAGCGCCCGAGTGGCCGCATCGAAGCCGTCCACCTCAGAAACCGAAGGCGTTGGTCGCATCAAGTCTTCGAGGCCAGAGCCTTCCGGTGCGTCGCGTCCTGTGTGCCAGAACTCTTTCTGGTCCGCCGCCGCACGGCCTTTGGCGTTCTCGGTGGCGAAAGCGGTATAGCCTCTTTGGCCGCCATGCTCACGATCGTCGTACTTGAGTTTCACGTCAGGGGGCAGGGCGAAGAACGCCTTCATTGAGGCAATCGCCCGGTCGATCGTCTCGTCGGCAACGGGATGATTCTCGATCACCGCGAACCCTGTTTCCCTGAAACTCGCGCCAAGCTTTTCTGCAAAGTCTTGAGGGGTGTCCTGCAACAGGGCGAAGTCGATGGGGTGAAAATACGTGCTCATGGGCGCTTGATAAGGCGCAGCGGATCGGAAGGAAAGTCGCGCAAGGTCACAGGCAACTGAACACTGAAGCACAGGCCAAAGCCGCAGATTCGGTGCGGTCGCTCATGAATATGAATCTTGTGTCGAGTTTTGTTCACATACTGATGGTTTGCACAGCCTTTCATTAACCAAGACGCAAAGCCTTCAGGGCACCTTTTGCGTGTCGCCGTTGGGGCGGCGGATGGGCGTTTGCCAGGCAAGATCGCAAGACAGCGGCAGGTGGCAGACGCGGGTGTTGAAGGAAGACAGAAATGCCGTTTGCAGAGTTTGAGATCGAATTTGCGCCCACCGAAGGGCTAAGCGCTGAGAGTGATAGTGAAGCGCTTTACCGCGCGGGCCTGGCCTATTCGCTGGGCGAGGATGTTGAAATGGACCTTGTGGAAGCCCACAAATGGTTCAACCTCGCCGCGTCGCGCGGACACGAAGCTGCCAAGGACCTTCGCCAGGAAATGGCTGACCAGATGAGCCAGGACGATATTCGCCTTGCACTTAAAGCGGCCCGCGAGTGGATGCGCTCCATGAACTGAACCTCTCAAACGGGGCGCGTATCAGTTCGCGCAACGTGAGGTTTGGTAAATCAAAATTAACCGGCTCGAGGACTCATACCTCAAATCGCTGAGATGCGACTGAGAAAGAGGCCTGCCATGCGAGTGCAATCGCTGCGACCCGAGCTGACCCAGGATGACATCCTGCGGCTGATGAAAGGCGAGACGCCAGAAGCGCGCGCCTCTGTAGCCCACCGTTTGTGCAGGCGGATGGCGCTGGATGTGCTGACGCAGCAAGAGCGGGCCTATGCCGAGGAGATCATGACGATCCTCGCGCGCGACACAGCCGAACTTGTCCGCCGCACCCTGGCGATCACCCTGCGCAATTCACCCCTCCTGCCGCGAGGACTCGCGCTGGAATTGGCGCAAGACGTTGAAACCGTCGCCATCCCCATCCTCGAGAATTCTCCAGCTTTCACAGAACAGGATCTTATCGAGCTTGTGCTGTCGGCGACCTCTGCCAAACAGACGGCGATTGCAAACCGCGGCGAGGTGACCTGTACGCTGGCCGAAGTCATCGCAGAGCACGCGGCCGTTGAGGCGGTCAAGACGCTCGCGGCCAATCCTGGCGCCGACATGACCGACAAGGCTTTTGCCGACACGATTGAGCGTTTTCCGCGCGATGAAGGCGTTCAGGCTGCCATTGTCGGTCGCGAACATGTGCCCATGCACATTGCCGAGAAGATGGTCTCGCTCGTCTCGGGCAAGGTGTTTGATCTTCTGGTCAATCGACATCAGTTGCCTGCGCAAATGGCCATTGAGCTCGCATCAAACGCCCGCGAGCGGGCCACTGTGGACCTTGTCGATCAGGCTGGCAGAACCGAGGACCTTCCCCGTTTCGTCTCGCAGCTCAACCTCAACGGGCGCCTGACGCACTCCCTGATTCTGCGTGCCCTATGCGTAGGGCATATGTCGTTCGTCGAGCATGCGCTTGCAGAGCTTTCGGGCGTGCCCCACCAGCGCGTGTGGCTGATGGTGCATGATGCCGGACCGCTGGGGCTTCAGGCCGTTTTCGACCGTGCGGCGTTGCCCAGACGGTTCCTGCCCGTCTTCCGCGCCGCGGTAGGTGTCTATCACGACACCCAGCACGATGGCGGTCGCGATGACCGGACGCGGTTCCGGCTTCGGATGATCGAACGGGTGCTCACGCAGATACAGTCGCTTCCGCGCGAGGATGTCGACTATCTGCTCGAAAAACTTGATGCCTACAGCGAGGCGATCGAGTCTGGCGAATCCGACGCCGCCTGACTCAGCTGTCCGTGCGGGCCTTGAAGAGGTGGGTCAGCCCTGCGTCTTCATACTCGCCGTATGCAGACCACTTTCCGCCAAAGCCTATGGATTGAACGCCAGCAACGCCGAATTCGGTGACGCTATCAGCAAGATCGGCTTCGATGCTGAGATGGACCGTGTTGATCCAGACGCAGTCAACCATGAGCATCAGGGCCGGCACGCGAAGGCTTTGCCATGAGCGCAAGGCGTTAATACCGACTCTGTAGCCTGCGCGCCGAAATTCCCTTACGGCACGTAGCGCTTCGGCAGGTGTCGAGCTCAGCGCGGCATCCTCGAACACGAGGCAGATCTCCTGGCTGCAGGCCTTCATGCCGTTCAGGGCAATCTTGCAGACGTCCGCCGTGTTGCGATGTGTCAGAGCCGTCGTTGGTGCAGACACATGGATCGGCCGCGCTCCGATCGCGTCAGCTTCCGCAACTTGGGCGGCGGCCTTGATGCGTGCAGCGAGCCAATCGGCGGGGCAGGTATCAGCAACGGTCTGCTGTACGGGACCGAACCGAAGGCGCGCGTCATAGACTTCCTGGGTCTCGTGGATGACGCCGCCCGGTGCATAATCAGATAGTCGCGTGAATGCCACCAGGCGGTCGTGACTTTCGGTCGAAGGGGCGACGCGTGACTTTAGGGAAGGGGCCGTTCTGGCTTGCATGGATGGGCTCTCTGGAGACATGTTGAGAAAGCCCTAGCAAAACGGCATGAAGGCCACGCGCATGGGGGCCGGCAAGTTCCATCTTGTCTCTTTGGCAATTGGAAATGATTGGAGCGCAGCCATGGCAACCCCTCCGCCCGAACCGAAACTGTCATCCACCATCCTGCTCATCAGGGATGCCAACGAACTCGAAGTGTTGATGGTGAAGCGGCACTATGAAATCGACTTTGCGTCGGGCGCGCTTGTTTTTCCTGGTGGCAAAACCTGCGCGGACGATGCGTCAGGCGAATGGGACGCGCTGTTCGACGGGACGACAGATGAGGATGAGCGCGTCGCCCAGATTGCGGCGATCAGGGAGTTGTATGAGGAGGCAGGCGTTCTCCTCGCGCGGAAGGAAAACCAGCGCGGGGCAGGAGCGCCGCTGATCGGGCCGGCAGAAGTCGAGCCGCTCCAGCCCTATCGCGGCGCGGTTGATCGCGGAGAGCATGCCTTCTCAGAGTTGATCAGGGACGCTGGCCTGGTCCTGGCCGGAGACTGCTTGGTCCACTTCGGGCATTGGATCACGCCGACCATGATGCCCAAGCGCTTTGACACGCATTTCTATGTGGCCGCTGCGCCGGACGGACAGGTGGCTGAGCAGGATGGACGCGAGACGACCGAAGCGGTCTGGCTTAACCCTGAAAAGGCCCTGGAAATGGAGAAGGGCGGCGAGGCCACGATCATCTTCCCAACGCGGATGAATCTCGGCCGCCTGGCGCTTGCCTCGACAACCGCCGAGGCGGTGGACAGGTTTTCCGGCGAGGACGTGATCACCGTGCTACCCCAAGTCCATTCAGACGACCCTGAGGGGCCGTGCCTGAAGATACCGTTTGTCGAAGGCTACGGGCAGGTGCGCGAGCCGATCGGTAAAGTGTCCAACGTCATGAAACCAAGGACTTAGACAGAGTCTGCCGTTTTCGATTTCACCTGGTCCTCCAGCGCAACACAAACGGATTGAGCCAGCTCATCGCTGGCCGCGCCTGGACCGGCCACGAGAGCAGCGCGCATCGCTTCGACATGGAGATTTGCCAGCGCGACCACCGGCTCATCGGCCGATGTTTTCTCGAGCAGCGTGCACAGTGAGCCTGCAAGGCGCTCCAAGACAGGATTGCCAAAGGGCGTAGCGGTGCCGCGCAGATTATGGGACGCAATGAAGACAGCGCGGCGTGCATCCGGTGACGCAACACGTTGCGTGTAGGTATCAAACGCTTCCTTCACCGCCACGACATCGCGCTCCAGCCAGGCCGCGCGCTCAGCCTCGCTTGGCGCCTCGCGCGTGTCATCATTCGACACGGCTGCAGGCGCATCAGATGCTGACGGCTGGGGGTCTTCAGCCGCAACCACTGCCTTTTCAGGCGCGGGCTTTGAAGGTTTCAACACGCGCGAAAGATCCGGCGTGGGCACCTCATTGGAGCCGGCCTGTTTCTGATTTCGGGATGAGAACAATCTACCAAGCATGTGGGGCAATGTGGCAGACAATGCCTGATATTTGGTTGATTTGTTTGCGGGAACTGACCGTCAGACCGCAAATTGTTCGCGAAGGATTCGCTCGTCGAGGGCATGGCCTGGGTCAAAAAGCAGTGTCAAATGGCGCGAGCGGTCCTCGCTGACCTCAACGCGCGCGACATCTCGCACTTCCTGATTGTCGGCAGCAGCCGATACTGGCCGCATGTCGGGCGACTGGACTTCGATCACCACTTGGGCGTCGTGGCGAAGCAGCGCTCCGCGCCAGCGCCGCGGCCTGAAGGGACTGATCGGTGTGAGTGCGAGTAATTGCGCCCCGATAGGCAGAATGGGTCCCTGAACCGACAAGTTGTAAGCTGTAGAACCAGCGGGCGTTGCGACCAGAACGCCATCACAGGCCAATTCCGGCATGCGTTCCTTTCCATCCACGCGAATGGCCAGCCTGGCTGACTGCGCCGTCTGCCTAAGCAATGACACTTCATTGATCGCGAGGCGAATATGGGTCTCGCCATCGACGTCGATGCAGGACATGCGCAGGGGATTGAGTCGGGCGCGCTCAGCATTTTCGATGCGCTCTTCCAGATCGTCTGGCGAGTATTCGTTCATCAGGAAACCGACAGTGCCCCGGTGCATGCCATAGACTGGCTTGTGGTCCTCAAAACGTGCGCGCAGGGCATCAAGCATTGCGCCATCGCCGCCGAGCGCCACGATCACATCGGCGTCCTCAGCGGCTGTCTGTCCGTATTTTCGGGTGAGGACGGCAAGCGCTTCGAGTGCCTCAGGGCGTTTCGAGGCGGAAAAATGAAAGCGCATGCTCATCACCCTTTGTCCGAGGCCGCGGTGTGCGCGTCAAGGCTTGTTGCCTGGACGCAGGTTTTCGCCATGGCGCGGGCGCCACATCCCGGTTATCGTGTGCAAGGAAAAGACCAAGGGAGGATCTGCAATGGCAGACGACATGAGCGGCGTGGATGTAAAGTCGCGCGTTTCGGAGGAAGAGTGGAAAGTCCGCGTCGATCTTGCGGCCATGTACAGGCTGGTCGCGCTCCACAGTTGGGACGATCTGATCTTCACCCACATCTCTCACCGCGTTCCCGGCCCGGATCATCACTTCCTTATCAATCCTTATGGCTTCCTCTTCGAAGAGATGACGGCATCATCCCTGGTGAAAGTCGACTTGGACGGCAACATCGTCGACGAGACCGAATACTTCATCAATCCGGCTGGGTTCACCATTCACTCCGCCGTACATGCGGCTCGCGAAGATGCCCATGTGGTGATGCACCTGCACACCAATGATGGCGTGGCGGTGTCTGCGCAGTCGGAAGGACTCCTTCCCATCAGCCAGACCGCGATGCTTGTGCGCCACGATCTCGCCTACCATGATTATGAAGGCGTTGCGCTCGACCATGACGAGCGCGAGCGGATCGTCGCAGACATTGGAGACAAGTCCAATCTCCTCTTGCGAAACCATGGCACACTTACAGTCGGCGCGACCGCGGCGGAGTGTTTCCTGAGAATGTTCTTCCTCGAGCGCGCCTGCTCGATGCAAGTCCGTGCGCTGTCGGCGGGCCGGCCGAACCTCACGATCCCAGACCAGAAAGTGCAGGATGTGGTGAAGGGCCAGTCGAATCCAGAGGGCACCGCGGTCTTGGCCAATCGTCTGGCTTGGCCTGGCCTTTTGCGCAAGTTGGATCGCGAAATGCCAGGCTACGACACCTGATCAAAGACGACAGGTTTCGCCCCAAGGGCGGACTTTATGCAGACTGCGGCGTCTTGGAGTTTGGATTTTTCCCCAAGACGCCGCATTTACATTCCAGTGCTGCGTGCGCGCAGCGTGAGTGATGCGAGACAAGTGGTCGATGAAACACCTTAAAGCCTTCGAAGATGCGCTCGAAACCATCCGCGGGGAAGGGCGCTACAGGGTGTTTGTTGACCTGCACCGCCACCGTGGTCGCTTTCCAAAGGCGACGGCGCGGTTCCCGGACGGAGAGCGCGAAATCACTGTCTGGTGTTCGAACGATTATCTCGGCATGGGCCAGGATGAAGCCGTTCTCGAGGCCATGCATGAAGCCATCGACAGCTTTGGTGCGGGGTCTGGCGGTACGCGAAACATCTCCGGTACGACTCGCTATCACGTGGAGCTTGAGGCCGAACTTGCGGCCCTGCATGGCAAGACCGGCGCACTCCTTTTCACCTCGGGTTATGTGGCCAATGACGCCACACTTGCCACGCTCGGAAAGATACTGCCGGGTCTGATCATCTATTCCGACGCGCTGAATCACGCCTCCATGATTGAGGGAATCCGGCGGTCCGGTTGCGACCGCCGCATCTTCCGCCACAACGACGTGGAACACCTGCGCGCGCTCATGGAAAATGACGATCCCGAGCGGCCCAAGCTGATCGCCTTCGAGAGCGTCTATTCAATGGACGGCGATGTCGGGCCGATCGAGGCGATCTGCGATCTCGCTGACGAGTTCGACGCCATCTCCTACCTCGATGAAGTCCACGCCGTCGGACTTTACGGAGACGAAGGGGCAGGCGTCGCCCAGCGCGACGAGCAAATGGCCCGCGTCGACATCATTGAAGGCACACTCGGAAAGGCCTTCGGCGTGATGGGCGGATACATTGCCGCCGACACGGTGATGATCGATGCGATCCGGTCCATGGCCTCAGGCTTCATATTCACAACGTCGACTTGCCCTGTCATGGCGGCAGGGGCGCTCGCCAGCGTGCGGAAACTGCGGACTGACGATGGCCGGGCCCTTCGCGCACAGCACCAGGCCAAGGCTCAGGAACTCAAGGACAAGTTCAAGGCCGCAGGTCTGCCGGTCATGCCGACCGATACCCATATCGTGCCCCTGATGGTGGGCGATCCTGAACGCTGCAAGGCGCTGTCGGACACGCTGTTGTTCGACTTCGGGATCTACGTCCAGCCGATCAACTACCCCACCGTCCCCAAGGGCACAGAGCGGCTGCGGTTCACGCCCAGCCCCGTCCACACCGCCGAGATGATGGACGACCTGGTGGCGGCGATCCTGGCGGTCTGGAAGCAGCTTGGTCTTGAGGACGTGGCTTAGAAACAAAAAGACCGCGCCCTGCGGAAAGCGCGGTCTTCCTTTTGAGATCTAAAGATCGATTAGCTTTTGGCTTTACGGCCAAGCCCGATTTCCTTGGCGAATTCGCTTCGCCGTTTCGCGTAGTTTGGCGCCACCATCGGATAGTCGCTAGGAAGGTTCCAGCGCGCGCGATATTCCTCAGGTGTCAGATCGTAACGCGAACGAAGGTATCGCTTCAGCATTTTGAGCTTTCGGCCGTCTTCTAAACAGATCAGGTATTCCGGCGTGATCGACTTGCTGATTGGCACGGCAGGATCAGGACGTGGTTCTTCCTTTGGTCCAGCATCGGCCAGATCAAGCAAGGTATCGTGCACAGACTTGATTAGGTCTGGCAAAGACGTTGCTGGTACGGGGTTGTTGGAGACAAAAGCAGCAACAATATCTCCAGTGAGATTTAGCGTTGCTTCCTCGCTCAGGGGGGAGTTGGTTTCGGTCATTTTCTTTCCTCTCGCACCGGCGTGCGAAATCGCCAACGCCAGTGAATACACTGCCGAGAACAAATAATTTAATACGCGTCAATACCGAGTGCACAAATATCAGTCTTTCTATTATGTATTCAATTTGCGATTTTGAGAAGCGAAAAAGAATACCCTGTGTTGTGCATTATATTTTTTCGCGTTGATACAAGATCACGATTTTGAAATGGCGATGCCGCTCACCCTCGCATCACAGGTGAGTATTTTGACGCGCTTGCAGGTCATTCCGCATCGCTTTAAGCCGTAAGCGCACAAAGGAGTTCGACAATGGCAGACACAGCGCACCCCGCCGTCCAAGCGCAGGATGGCTTCTTCAGCGATTCGCTCCAGACGCGGGATCCAGAGGTGTTTGCCGCGATCGAGAAAGAGCGAACGCGACAGCAGCACCAGATCGAACTGATCGCATCGGAGAACATTGTCAGCCGCGCGGTCCTTGATGCCCAAGGCTCGATCCTCACCAACAAGTATGCTGAAGGGTATCCGGGCCGGCGCTACTATGGCGGCTGCGAATTCGTGGACATCGCCGAAGAACTCGCGATCGAGCGCGCGAAGCAATTGTTCGGCGCGACCTGGGCCAACGTGCAGCCCCACAGCGGCGCGAATGCAAACCAGGCTGTGTTCTATGCGCTGCTTCAGCCGGGCGACACGTTCATGGGCATGGATCTGGCCGCGGGCGGACACCTGACCCATGGCAGCCCCGTCAACCAGTCCGGCAAGTGGTTCAATGTGGTCAGCTATGGTGTCGATCCCGACACGCACCTGATCGATTACGACGCCATGGAAGCCACCGCGCTTGAGCACAAGCCCAAGCTGATCATCGGCGGCGCGACGGCGTATTTCCGCTTCGTGGACTTCAAACGGATGCGAGAGATCGCGGACAAGGTTGGCGCAATCCTGATGGCGGACATGAGCCACTTCTCTGGGCTGGTCGCTGGCGGGGCATATCCGAACCCGCTCGACTATGTGCACGTGGCAACGACCACCACGCACAAAGCACTTCGCGGCCCGCGCGGCGGCATCATCCTCACGCGGGATGAAGAGTTGGGCAAGAAGATCAATTTCGCTGTGTTTCCAGGCCTTCAAGGCGGTCCGCTCATGCATGTGATCGCCGCCAAGGCGGTTGCGTTCGGCGAGGCGCTGAAGCCTGACTTTAAGGACTATGCAGCCCAGGTTGTGGCCAACGCCAAGGCCATGTCCGACCAGCTGATCACGCGCGGCCTCGACATCGTGTCCGGCGGGACTGACAGCCACGCTATGTTGGTGGACCTGCGTCCCAAGGGCGTCACGGGTAAGACCGCTGAACATGCGCTCGATCGCGCTGGCATCACCTGCAACAAGAACGCGATCCCGAACGATCCCGAAAAGCCTTTCGTCACTTCAGGTATTCGCGTCGGCTCGCCTGCGGGCACGACGCGCGGCTTCAAGGAAGCAGAGTTCATTCAGATCGCTGACTGGATCGCCGACGTGCTCGAGGCCCAATCAGGAGACGATGCAGCAGGCGTGGAGAACCGTGTGCGCGAAGCGGTCAAGTCGCTGACACTGCGCTTTCCCATCTATGACGGCCTGGGAGGCTAGGCTTTGCGCTGTCCGTTCTGCGGGTCTGAAAATTCATCGGTAAAGGACTCGCGCCCTGCCGAAGACAACACGGCAGTGAGGCGCCGGCGGGCCTGTGAGCGCTGTGGTGGCCGATTCACGACTTTTGAGCGCGTACAGTTGCGGGAATTGTTCGTGATCAAGCGTGACGGCAAGCGCACGATCTTCGATCGCGATAAGGTCATCCGGACCGTCAAACTCGCCCTGCGCAAGCGGCCTGTGACAGAAGAGCAAGTCGAGCAGCTCGTCTCAGGCATCGTCCGCCAGCTGGAAAGCGGTGGCGAGACGGAAATCAAGTCGACGGAAATCGGCGACATGGTGATGACAGCCCTGCGCGATATCGATCCTGTTGGCTACGTCCGCTACGCCAGCGTCTACAAGGATTTCAACGATCCTGCAGACTTCGCCAAGTTCATCGACCGTGCGGAGTTTGCCGATGAAGGCGAGGACGCGCCATGAGCGACGTCTCCGTCACGCTCAAGATCGCCACCAGCCTGGACAGCAGGATTGCCCTTGCAGACGGCACCAGCCAGTGGATTACCGGATCTGACGCGCGCGCGAGGAGCCACCAGTTGCGCGCGGCCCATGACGCGGTGCTCGTCGGCATCGGGACTGTCCTTGCAGATGATCCTCTCCTTACGGCGCGGACGGTGCCATTGCCTGAGCGCCAGCCCTTGCGCATCGTCATGGACTCGGCGGGGCGTACGCCAACGGATGGTCGGCTGGTGCGCTCAACTGGCGTCGGGCCTGTCGCTGTGGCCACGGCAGGCGTCACTGCGCCAGGCCTTGTCGCAGAAGGTGTGAGCGTCTGGAATTGCGGGCCGGCGGACGGGCGCGTTGATCCACTTGAGGTGGTCAAGCGCTGCGGCGTGGAAGGCATCAAGACGCTGATGATCGAAGGGGGAGGGCAGGTGGCGGCCTCCTTCCTAAAGGTCGGCGCCGTCCACAGGATCGAGTGGTTCCGTGCGCCGATCATACTCGGCGGTGATGGATTGCCTGCCATTGGAAACCTCGGTCTGGCCGAAATGTCGGGCGCGTCGCGTTGGCGCGGTGTCGCAAGGGAACAGATTGGGGATGACGTGCTTGAGTCCTATGTGAGAGCTTCAGAGTAGGAGCGTGCGCCATGTTCACCGGCCTTGTCACCGATGTTGGCACCGTCAGGAAAGCCGAAGACAGGAACGGTTTGCGCCGGTTCGAGGTCGAAAGCGGTTATCCTTTGGCCAACATTGATATGGGCGCATCAATCCTTCATTCCGGTGTCTGCTTGACCGTTGTCGACAAGGGCGAGGGGGTGCGCGGCGCCTGGTTCGCCGTGGAGGCTGTTCCGGAAACCCTTTCCAAGACCGTGTTGGGGACGTGGGGCGATGGCACACGGGTCAACCTCGAACAGTCGCTGAAACTGGGCGACGAGCTCGGTGGCCACTTCGTGTTCGGCCATGTCGACGGGGTCGGCGAGGTCGTTTCCGTTGAACCAGAAGGCCAGAGTTGGCGGCTGACCATTCGCCCGCCCGCCGACATTGCACGCTACTTCGCGACAAAGGGCTCGGCCGCCATCAATGGCGTCTCACTCACCGTTGCAGCTGCTTTGGAGAATGGCGATTTCCAGCTTGCCATCATCCCGCACACCTGGGAGGTCACCACGCTGAGCGATCTTAAGCCCGGCGACAAGGTCAATCTCGAAATCGATATGCTGGCGCGTTATGTGGCGCGGATGATTGGCGCCGATGCGCCCGGAGGCAGCACCCATGGCTGAAGATTTCTCAGGCGCCATCTCCTCCATTGATGAGATCATCGAAGACGCCCGCAATGGCAAGATGTACATTCTCGTGGACGCTGAAGACCGCGAAAACGAGGGCGATCTCATCATTCCGGCCAGTTTTGCGACGCCAGATGCGGTGAATTTCATGGCCAAGTATGGCCGCGGCTTGATCTGCCTTGCGATGACGGGCGAGCGCGCCAGGGTCCTGAACCTCGACATGATGGCTCGCGACAATCGCGAAAGCATGGGCACGGCCTTCACCGTCTCTATCGAAGCGGCAGAGGGCGTCACCACGGGCATCAGCGCGGCGGACCGCTCGCGCACCATCGCTGTGGCCATCGACCCGACGAAGGACCACCACGACATCGTCTCGCCTGGGCATGTGTTTCCTTTGGTCGCGCGCGATGGCGGCAGCCTTGTCCGCGCGGGCCATACCGAAGCGGCAGTCGACATCTCACGCATGGCGGGGCTCTATCCGGCGGGCGTGATCTGCGAGATCATGAATGACGATGGCAGCATGGCGCGCCTGCCTGACCTCGTTTCATTCGCGCAGCTTCACAATTTGAAGATCGGAACCATCGCCGACCTGATTGCCTGGCGTCGCCGCAATGATCGCTACCTCGAGCGCCGTGTCGAAGCACCACTGGACAGCGCCTATGGGTCCGGATTCCGAACTGTGGTCTTCCGCAACGCGATCGATGGAACCGAACATATCGCCATCGTCCATGGCAAGATCGAGCCAGACTCGACAACGTTGGTCAGGGTGCACCGCACGGACGTCCTTTCGGACATTCTCGGTGAGCGCGGCCCGCGTCAGGGCCTGGTGGAAAAAGCCATGCAGGCCATCGCCGAGGCCGAAGAGCCCGGTGTCATGGTGTTCGTCAACACGATGCGGCCCAATGCGATGGCCGTACGTCTCGGCGCTCGCGCAGAGGAGCCTGCCGATCCTCACACGCCGATCCGCGAATATGGTGTTGGCGCACAGATCCTCCGGGAACTTGGTGTTCGACGCATGATCTTCCTCTCCAACACGCAGCCCACCCGCCTGGCAGGTCTTGACGGATACGGCCTGACCATAGAGGGGTGGCGGGCTTTGAATGAAAGTGACACCTGAGCCATGGCAGACCGCGTCCTGATCGCGACATCGCGATACTATGAGAAGATTACGCTGGAGCTCGAAGCGGGCGTGAATGAAGTGCTCGCGGCCGCCGGCGCAGTTGTCGAAACGATCGAGGTGCCTGGCGCGTTTGAAGTGCCTGGCGTGATCGCCATGGCCGCAGACAGCGCGAAGTATGACGGCTATATCGCCCTGGGCTGCGTGGTGCGCGGCGAAACCTCACACTACGACTATGTGTGCGGGGAGAGCGCGCGCGGTCTGATGCAACTGGCCACAGATCGCCGACTGGCCATCGGATACGGTATCCTGACCGTCGAAAACCAGGAACAGGGCTGGGTCCGCGCCGATCGCAAGCAGAAAAACAAGGGCAAGGATGCGGCAGATGCCTGTCTCGCCATGATTGCCCTGCGCAAGAAATTCTGCCGATGAACCCGGTGGGGAAGCTTCCCTTTGAAGTGACCCGCGCCAGGCGGGCAGGGGCGCGTCTCGCAGCGGTCCAGGCACTTTACCAGATGGAACAGACCGGACGCAGCGCGGCAGCGGTCATCCGCGAGTTCATGGAAGACCGTCTTGGTTTCGGGCCAGAAGGCGAGCCTGTGGAAGAGGCCGATCCGGACCTCTTCAAATCCATCGTCCAAGGCGTTATCGACAAGCAATCCGAGATCGATGACGCCATCACCGAGCGTCTGGCCGAAGGCTGGAAGCTCAAGAGGCTCGACACGATTTCACGAGCCATCCTTCGGGCAGGTGTTGCTGAGTTTCTAGTCCATACCGAGCTTAGCAATGCCATTATTGTCGACGAGTATGTGTCTCTCGCCCATGACTTCTTCGATGATGGCCAGGAGGCTCGCTTTGTGAACGGCGTGCTTGACAAGGTCGGACGGGATATCCGCGGCTGAGCCTGACCGCTTTTTCAGCGCATCGCCCGTATGGTTCAGTTTCCGGCATACAGGCGACGTCCGTTATCTCGCCAAGCCAGACAAGGCACCGCTCTCGCGCAAACCTGTGATGGGCGGATTCTTGAGCCTCGGACTGGTGCGTGCGGCCGTCTTGCGAATGGCGGGATCGGATCGCACCGCCATCAAGCAGCACGACATCAACAAATATGTTGTGAAGCTTGAAGCCATCGCCCGGGCGAGGAACAGGCCAGTACGGGCGGGATGACGCCAGCGGAAATCACCGATAAGATGAGCTGAAAATAAAGGGAGGAACACATGGCAGATGGTCACGAGCCTGGACCGCAGGCAAAATTCCGCGAAATGCTGGAAGGCACCAAGGAAGATTGGGCCGCCATCGCATCGCATTCAAAGGACTTCAACAAAGGTCTGGCCGGCCGTGTGATTAGCCATTTGAAGCTTTTGGACGGTGATTTCGGCGGATTTCCGATTGACCGGCTGACGCACTCCACCCAAACCGCGACCCGGGCTCTGCGCGACGGACGCGATGAGGAGTACGTGGTCTGCGCATTGTTGCACGACATTGGAGACACGCTCGGCAGCTACAATCATCCCGATGTGGCCGCGGCGATCCTGAAGCCTTTTGTCAGCGAGCAGAACCACTGGATGGTCGCCAATCATGGCGTGTTCCAGGGCTACTACTTCTTCCATCACCTTGGCCTCGATCGGGACATGCGCGAGCAATTCCGTGGGCACGAGCATTTCGAGCACACGGCCCAATTCTGTCACCTGTACGACCAGGCCGCCTTTGATCCCGACTATGATAGCGAGCCCCTGGAGACATTCGTACCAATGGTCGAGAAGCTCTTCTCCAAACCGAAGAACTCGATGTACCTCAAGGCGCTGCAGGCAGAGTGAAATAGCTAAGCCTGCGTTTCTGGCAGATCCTCTAATCGCGCAATAAACTCGACTTGGCCTTCGAATTCATCTGATTCGGGGGCCATTTCCTGTGCCGGCATCGCAACAGGCTGCGTAATGAAAAGCTCGTCTTCGCTCAGGGCAACTTCGACGATCTGCGTCAGCTCGCCGATTTGGACAGTGATCTCGTAGGCACCAGGCGAGAGTCCCTCGAAGGCATATTGGCCGAAGCCCGCTGCGACACGCTCAATCGGCTCGAAGTCCTTATCCTCAGGGGACGAGAGCGTGAGTCTCGCGCCTTCCAGCCGTGTTTCGCCGCTGTCGGCGACGCCATTGCCATTATCATCGACGAACACAGCGCCGCGGATCTGGCCGCTCGAGATGACCGGAATGTCGAGGTGTGTCACACGGCCATCGCCGATGGTGGCGCGAAGCGTGACCAGATCGTTGGCCAGCATGCCCAGCGGAAGGCTCTGGACGTCGATGTCCAGCGTGTAGAGACCTGTGGGCATGTTCTGGATTGTGTAGCTTCCGCGATTGTCGACACGCAGCGCGAGCCGAGAGTTTCGCACCGCCACACGCACACCGGGGATACCGGGCTCATCCTCCTGGCGAATGCCATCGCGGTTGCGATCAAGATACACCCGGCCGCTCAGAACGCCTGTGCCTTCATTGGGCTGGGTGTGTTTGCGAGGCTCGTTGAACTCAATCGAGCCCTGAAGACCCAGCGTGAAACGCGTCTGATCGACGAAATTCGTGTTGACGGCGCCCTGAAGGCTCAGGGCGTCCCAGACCCGGTAGCGCGCTGACAGCGAACCGAAAAAGTCGGTCCGGGCATCCACACTGGAAACCGATTGCAGAGCAGACACCTGGCCGGTCACCAGCAGGTTCTCGCCGAACGCTTCTCCGCTTGTCGCGCGCGCAGAGGCGCCAACGCGGGCAAATTGCGTAGTATCCGTGGCAACGGCCGAGATCGAGGGCGTCAGCACCACGGCGGCGCCATTTTCAAACCTGCGCGTGATCGGATTGAAGCCGATATTCGCCACAAGGCGCGTCGCGCGGCCAAGCTCTGTCTCATCGGAATTCAGCACCGCGTTCACTTCACCCCAGTCAAACGCGCGCTGGGCGCGAATGGCCAACGTGCCCGCGGTGATGTTTCCGTCTCCGGCCAGGTCCGTTGTCGATGTCACGCCGGCGTCGACCGAAACAAACACGCCGGTGTCAGCCAGCCGGGCGCTTGCAGAGCCTGCAAGAGCAGTGGACGTGCGCTCGCCTTCGCGCGTGGTGGAGACCCGCGCGCCCGCACCAAAATTCTCGAGCAGGTCCCAATTGTCTACAGCGCGCCAATCCACAGACATTTGCGCGTTGGTGCGCCCGGACACACGCGTGTCGAATACACCCTCCAGATCAGGTTTTGCGCGGGTTGAACCCTGCCGAAAACTGCTGCTCTCATGGGATACCGAGGCCCGCAGGTTCGATCGACGCGACAGCCTGTACACGCCGTCCAGCTGACCTCGCACCCCGAGCGGGTCCTGGGCATCCCCCGTGAACGCTCCGACATCGGCGGTCACAAACACACCGCCGAGGCCGACCTCATCATTCTCGCCGTTCTCGGTGATGAATTCCTGCTGGATGCTGGCAACTGCCCGTCCGCCATCTCCGTCGCGGTTGCTGGCGACGGCCAGTCCGACTTCCCGCGTCGTATCGGGATCAATCAGCCTTGCGCCTGCAGCAAATCCTGAAAACAGGGGCACCGAAACATCATCATTGATGGCTTTTGTGCCATCGAGCGTGGTTCCTGCTGCAATTGAGAGAAGTTTCCCACCGTCTGTCACCTTGCTGAAGGTTGCGCCGCGGATGCGCGAGGTGTCGACACCATTAAGCTCGCGCCGACGCGGGGTGGCATCGCCGAGCGTTGCGTACCAGCCAGATAGCGACTGCACTTCCATTTGCAGCCATGACGGCTGCAGCGCGTCGGGATCTGCCAGGCTGCCCGCCGCCTCATAGCGTGTCAGCGTGTTGAATGGCCCGGCATGCGCCGAAAGGGCTGCGCCAAGCGCGCCGCGGTCCGTCACTTGGAAGTCGAGCCGTTCAAAGGTAAGCGGAGTCTTAGCCGCCTCGTCGTCCACCATGGCGCCTGGCATAGCGCCGCCCGCCAGCCGGTCGTCTAGGGTCACATCGATACGGTCCGAACCAGGCTCCAGAACGATGTGGCTGCCGGTGAGCGTCTCGACGGCCGAGAAAGGCAGGAGCAGCTCGCTGCGGTCCACATAGCTGATGTTGGGTGTGATGCCGCGCGGCTCGCCATTCACAGAAACGAGGCCGGTGCCGAGTTCCAGCGTGAACCGCGCGCTGTCCTGGACGCGTGTGACCGAGACCGTGTCAGCGAGCACGTCTACGTCAACCGTGTGACCAAGCGCCTCGGCGACATCCCTGAGCGGAATAAGCAGCACGGACCCAATGGTGCGTGGCTCGGCTCTGGGAAACGCGATGCGCGTGCCGTCTACGAAAAGATCCAGGTCAAATTGCGGGCGGAGCCTGTCGTCGAGCGTGAATTCCAACGCGCCTTCTGCCGTTTCCGAGACATGTGTGCCCGTGATAACGGAGATAGCGTTCACGTCCAGCCAGGTGTCAGCAGCGGCCCGCTCGGTCCAGTCAGGCAGTTTTCCCAGCAACACGTCATTGGCGAAGACCTTGCCGTCTTCCATGTCGATCTTCATCAGCGCGCCGTCCTGAAAGCGCCTGACGACCAATACGGTCGCATCAAAAGAAATCTCGCCCTTGAGAGCCTCAATAATGGGGCGAGCATCAATCAATTGCGCTGCGTCTTCCGCTATGGTTTGGCGCACGTCAATCCGTTCGCCCTCTACTAGCACCTGCGTGTGCATGATGGTGCCGGTTTGATCAGGCGCAGGTACAACAGTCTCCGGCTTCGCCTCGCCGAAAGCGGGGGCGGTCCACGGGCCGAGCGGCACCAGTGCGGCAGCGAGACTGGCTGCCAGAAGACGAAAACGCTTGATCAACGGGAAAATCGCGGGGCTTTCGCCCTGCGAGGGCCGACTAGCAGGTCGGCGCGTTGATCAGGTCGCGGCAGGCGCCGACAGCGCAGGACTTCAGTTCGACATTGTCGATCTGCTGCGCGCCGCCACGTGCGCGGTTTTCAACGGAAATCGAAGCGCTTGACGGTGAAATCACCAGTCGAAAGGTCTGCTGCAGCAACGCATCCACGCGGCCGACCGAGACCATCTCCGTGTTTTCCGATGTCCAGACATCTCCCGTGCGCTGCGCGCGAGAGAGAGGCTTCAGGCATGCGCCCGTCATCCAGGCCGCGCCTGTGTCCTCATCTAGCAGAAAACCATTTTCCGTGTTCGCCACGCCAATCCATACATCGGCGTGCGCAGGCGGATCGGCCCACGCACTCACCTGTAGGGATAGGCTGGCAGCGGCCAAGACCGCTCCAACGAATACCCGTTTCATCACCATACCTGTTCTTTGTTATGGCTCAGATTTCTAGGGGCCTATGGTTAAGGACCGATTGTCAGGCTGCGTATTGGGGCGGCCAATTGCAGTTTTTGTTGATGAATACTTCCGTACTGCGCCGCATCGGCTCATCCGCCATATTCTCGAAGAGGCGGCCTCAACTTGTTGTTTTCAAACAAAAAATGCGGTCAGGCGGCCGTGACGTTCGGAATGAAGAGATGCCATCAAAGGATTGAATTCAAACACTTTTTGGTGGAACTGGAGAGCGGTAAGGCTGCGCTTATGTCTTGCTTTAAGGTTAATTCGGTTAGTGAGACTTCAGCCTTGCACGGGTCTGAATTTTCACGGTTCTGCGCCATTCTGCAGTTTCAATGCAATAGAGCCGTGGCGGGACAGAACAGTGTTGGAAGCAGATCCAAAGAAGCTCGAGGGCTATGAGGCGCGGCACACGATCGCCTCTATTCTCGCCCCCGTGAACATCCCACCAGATCAAGTCGGTCAGGTGCGTGCGAGCCAACTCGAAAGCATCGACAAGCTTGGTGTCATCATGGTGATGACAAACCTGCTCAATGCTGCGGTGGTTCTCGTCCTTTTCAGTGGCAATGACACTTCAGGCCTGCTTGGATTCTGGGGAAGCTCGCTCTGCATGGCGTGCGCGTTTCTGTTCCTGCGCTCGATTGAGGGGCTGAACAAACCGAAACGAAAAGTTAGGTCCAACAAGGCAACCCAGAAATATACCGTTGCGGCTTTGCTCTTTGGTCTCCAATGGGCAGCCTTGCCGATCTTTGTGCTCCCGCAGTCAGATCCGTTTTCTCAGATGGCCCTTGGCATCATTCTGGCTGGAATGATCTTTGGTGCGGCCCTTATCTTGTCGCGGCTACCGTCGGCGGCGTTTGGCTTCACGCTGCCCGTGGTTGTCTCGCTGGTTTACGGCTTCGCATTTCATTCGGAGATGCGCGGCGATTATCTGGCTGTCCTCACGCTGGTCTACATGATGATCGTGGCGGTGTGTGTGCGCTGGAACTACAACCAGTTCCTGGTTCAGCACCTCAACCGGGCGGCGGTGGCCCAGCAGAACTCGCTGATCGGCCTACTTTTGCGCGATTTCGAAGAAAGCACGTCGGACTGGCTTTGGCAGACGAATGCCCGGGGCGTTTTGCTTGAAATCCCGATGAATGTGCGCGGCGCCAAGACAGGCTATGAGCTGATGCGCAACGGTCTGTCGCTGGAAGACCTGTTCAGGCCTAGCGAGGCCCGCAACGTTCTGATTTCCTGCCTCGATCGACAGAACGGATTTCGTGACCTGGTGCTGGAAGTTGCTGGCGACGATGATGAGCAGCGCTGGTGGTCCCTGACGGGCAAACCGCTGGTTGAGGATGGCATACTCATGGGATTCCGCGGCGTTGCCTCTGACGTCACGCAATCCAAGCAGATCGAAGACCGCATTGCCTACATGGCCCACTATGACGGGCTGACGGGGTTGCCGAACCGTGCGAGCTTCCAAGAGACCTTTGAGCGCTATTGGTCAGGGGAGTCCGTCGAAGACAATGTGTCCGCGCTGATCCTGATGGACCTCGACAACTTCAAATGGGTCAACGACACGCTCGGCCATGCCGCAGGCGATGAGGTGCTGCGACAACTGTCGCAACGTCTCCTGAACGCCACGCAGAAACAGGACATTGTCTCGCGTTTGGGCGGTGATGAATTTGCTCTGATCCTCGAAAGGGGAACCAAGCGCGAGCTGCAGGACCAGCTGGACACCCTGATTGCGAGCCTCTGCCAGCCCTACGACATCTGGGGAAGCACGGCCAATTGTGGCGCCAGCCTTGGCGTGCGCTTGTTCCGCCCAGGCCTGCGCGACCCCGAAAGCCTCCTCAGCCATGCCGACCTTGCGCTTTATCAGGCCAAGAAGAAGGGCAAGGGCAATTGGTGTGTCTTCACGCCGGACCTCGATGAGCGCGCGCGGGCGCGCCGCCTGATCGAGCGCGATCTTCATGATGCGCTGAACAACAACGAGCTGTTCCTGGAATTCCAGCCCATCCAGAGTGCAGAGACCGGTGAAATTGTCGCCTGTGAGACGCTTCTGAGGTGGGATCATCCAAGCCGCGGCTTGATCTTGCCTGGTGAGTTCATCGAACATGCCGAGGATTGCGGCCTGATCACGCGCATGGGTGACTGGATCATCCGCCAGGCCCTGTCCGAAGCGCGCCAATTGCCAGATTCTGTGCGGATCTCAGTGAATATTTCGCCACTGCAACTCCATAGCGCGAACCTGATCCCGACCATCGTCAATGCGCTGGCCACAAATGGCATTCAAGCATCTCGCCTGGACCTGGAGATCACGGAATCAGTCTTGTTGGCCGATACCGCCTTTGTGCTCGACCGACTCCTGCAGTTGAGAAAACTTGGCCTTTCGCTGTCCCTTGACGACTTCGGAACCGGCTTTTCATCGCTCAGCTACCTGCAGTCTTTCCCATTCGACAAAGTGAAGATCGACAAGTCCTTCGTCTCAGATCTGGAGACCAGTGAGGACAGCCGCGCAATCACGAAGGCGACCATCAGCTTGGCCAAGACGCTTGGGCTGAAAGTGACCGCGGAGGGCGTCGAAACCGACGAACAAAAGCGTTTCCTCACGCGGCTCGGCTGTGATGAGCTCCAGGGCTACTTCATCTCCCGCGCCAAGCCGCTAGGTGAGCTCACTGACCTGATCGAACTGGGCGGACAGGTGCCAGTCCATGCGGCTGAGGCGCAGGTCGAGACCATTCCAGCGCGCTCAAACGCGCTAGGCGTTGACGGGGACACCTTGCGCCGCGCGGGCGAGTAGCCCGCCGGGCGAATCCGCTATTCCTCCTCGGCTTCCAGGCGGAGTTTCTCTTCCGCTGCGGCCAGGCGCTTGTCCAGATAATCGCTAAGGCGGCCCATCAGCACCTCCTCGCGGTCGCGGAAGAAATGGTCGCCGCCTTCGATCACGTCGCGGTCGATCACTTCGCCCTTCTGGACACGCACCTTCTGCAATGCACGCTCCACATCCTGGGGCGTGGCGATGGCATCATTGTCGCCAATGATGATCAGGCCCGAGGCGGGGCAGGGGGCAAGGAATGACAGATCGTAGTGGTTCGCAGGCGGAGAAACGGCGAAAAAGCCATCAATTTCGGGCCGGCGCATCAGAAGCTGCAGCGTAATCCAGGCCCCGAAGCTGTAGCCGGCACACCAGACATAGCGTGGGCTTTCCGCCATGTTCTCGAGATAGTCTAGCACGAACGCAGCATCTTCCAGCTCGCCAACCCCATGGTCATAGACGCCTTGCGTGCGGCCCACGCCGCGCGAATTGTAGCGCAGCACTCCAAAGCCGCGCTCCTCGAACATCTGGTACATGCGGATCGTGATCGGATCCTGCATGGTGCCGCCAGCTTTCGGATGAGGGTGCAGGATGAGCGCAATCGGTGCGCCTTCATGGGGCGGCTCGGTGTAGCGCGCTTCGATGCGGCCAGACGGGCCGGGAATAATCATTTCAGCCATGGCGGGGCCTCGCTTTAGGCAGTGGCAATGTAAAGGGCGTGGGCATAGTCGATGTGCCGTCGCCATTGCAAGTTTTTCTGCATTTGCGTTGCCTCCCAGATGCAGTTCCTATGAGATGAAACTTCAATCGAGATGGGCCCATGCTGCGCGAAGCCGCGACAATCCACTTGGATCACGATCCGCACTTCTCCTGGCGGGGCCAATCGGTCACGCGGATCGAGAACCTGTCGGACATCGTGTTCGCCTTGGCGCTGGGGATGCTGGTCTCCTCATCGGCAGCGCCAGAGACGTTTTCCGACCTGCAGAGATTTCTCTTCTCCATCATCCCGGTTACGGCGGGCTTTGGAATGCTGCTCATGATCTGGAACAGCCATTTCGTCTTCTTCCGCCGCTTTGGCCTCGCCGACGGAAAGATCGTCTTTCTGAATTCCTGCTTGCTCTTCGCCGTCCTCTACATCGCCTATCCGCTGCGCTTTGCGTTCGACGGTTTCTTCGGCTTTGTCCTGATGATGATGGGAGATTCCACCTATGTGGTCGCGCTTCAGGTTGGTTATGACGAATCCGGCGTGATCATGGCATATTTCTCCGCCGGGTATGCGGTCTTCAACGCCTTGCTCAGCGCAATGTACGCCCACGCCCTGTCGAAGGCTGACGCGCTCGAATTGTCAGAACTGGAGAAAATCCTGACGCGGCAACGCATGTTCACGTTTGGATTCACCGGCGTGTTGGCGATCGCGATTGGGGCCGTGGCCTGGCTGACGCCTCTGAATGGGTTTGCGGGGTTCTTCTACATAATGATGGGCATTGGAGCCTGGCTGATCTCAAACCGCATCAAACTCCCGAAATCTGCTAGGCAGCCGTCATAGCTTGCCGCGCTTCCGGAAACGGACCAATCGTCCTACATACACGCCATGATTTATGCTGACTACAACGCGACAGCGCCCCTGCGACCAGAGGCGCGGGAAGCCATGCAGGCAGCTTTCGAGCTTGGCGCAAACCCCTCCAGCGTTCACGGGCCTGGCCGGGCGGCGCGCAAGTGTATCGAGACCGCCCGGGGCCAAATCGGCGCAGCCATCGGCGCGCGCGCAGAGGATGTCGTGTTCACAAGCGGCGGGACGGAAGCGAACGCTTTGGCGCTGCACGGAGCGGTCGCCGCACTGAAGGTTGATGCAACACTGATTGTTTCTGCCATCGAGCATGAGGCCGTTACGCAGAATGCGGGGCTGGCCGGCGTGCCTGTAGAAACGGCCTACGTGCTCCCTGACGGGCGCGTGGATCTCGATCGCCTGGGCGAACAGCTCGAAAATTGGGACCATGACAAGAAGGGCACGCCGATCCTCGCCCTCATGCTCGCCAACAACGAAACCGGCGTGATCCAACCTGTTGCGGAGGCGGCGGCTCTGGTGCGCGAAGCGGGCGGGCTGACCCATTGCGATGCAGTGCAGGGGCTCGGAAAGATCCCGGTTAACGCGGCCCTTCTTGGCGTCGACTACCTGGCCTTGTCAGCCCACAAGGTCGGCGGGCCCCAAGGCGTGGG
>JBCBGD010000002.1:0-32399 GCA_038527085.1 Pseudomonadota bacterium
CTCGTCCCTTGCCGGGAGTTAAGGCGCGGGGGGCGGGGGGCGTCAACCGTGGGTTACCAGGGCAGTGTGTTTCCCTGCCAGTCGAGGAAGCGGAGCTCTTTCGAGGGGCCTGCTCCGAGGATGGTGTTTGCGAGCCCCTTGGCGCTGTCGGCCGGTTTCACGGGCGCGCCGGCCCCGCCCATGTCGGTCTCCACATGGCCGGGGTGCAGCGTGAGCGTGGTGATGCCCTTATCGGCCAGCGCCACCGCGCCTGCGCGGAACGCCATGTTCACCGCGGCTTTGGATGTGCGATAGATCACGCCCCAAGCGGCATCTGTGGTGTCGATCGAGCCGAGCTGGCTGGAGATCACCGCCATGAGTTTCAGATCGCTGGCGGCCACATGGGGCGTGAACACTTCGGCCATGGCGAGCGGAGCGAGCGTGTTGACCTCGAGCACACGGCGGAAGGCGTCATAGTCGAGATTGCCGAGGGCCGTGCGCGCCTCATCGCCGCCAATGCCCGCATTGTTGATGAGCAGGTCGATCGGCGTGCCTTCGAGCTCCTTGGCGAGCACGGCGATGGCGTCGTGGTCGGTCACGTCGAGGCGGTAGACGTCCGCGCCGGTGTCTTTCAGTGCGCTGGCGGCGGCAGGATCACGCGCGGTGGCGATGACATGGTGGCCGCGCGCGGTGAATTCGCGGGCGAGCGCCAGGCCAATCCCGCGATTGGCGCCGGTGATGAGGGTGGTGGGCATGTGTGTCTCCGATCATTTCAGACGGTGAGATGGCACCCCAGGGTTCTGGTTCAATCGATTTGGCGGCTCTCTGTAAAATGACTAAGTTGACTAAGCTGGTCATCCGACCCAGTATACAGACATGGAAAAAGTCACAGTGCACGAAGCCAAAACGCATTTGTCCCGCCTGCTCAGGCGGGTCGAGGCGGGCGAAGAAATCGTGATCTGTCGAGGACGACAAGTCGTCGCCCGTTTGGTGGCGCCAAAGGAAGACGAGGCTCGCGTACGCCGACCCGGCAGGTTGGCGGGTGCCTTCGAAGTTCCTGATGACTTCGATGCGCCTCTGGAGGATTTGGACGCCTTGTTGGATGCGCCGATCTTTCCCGCAAGAGAAGAATGAATCTTCTCCTAGATACACACGCCTACCTTTGGTGGGTTCTGGATGATGCGCATCTGTCCTCACCGGCGAGGGACGCGATCGCCAATCCTGATAATCGCGTGTTCCTCAGCGCGGCTTCGGTATATGAGATGCGTTACAAACATGGGCGCGGACGCCTCCCGGGAGCGGAGCGCCTGTTCGAAAACTGGGACGACAATCTCGCAACAGACGGGTTTGAGCCGCTCGGCCTGACCCATCATCACGCACTCACCGCGGCAGCCCTGCCAGATCGGCACCGCGACCCGTTTGACCGCATGATCGTCGCGACCGCGATCTGCGATGGACTCACGCTCGTTACGCGCGACCCGCTCAATCAGGGATACGGTGCGTCGCTCCTTTGGTAGTGTATCAGGCCACCTTCACCATGAGGGGGCTTTCGGGGAGTTCCTGGCCGAAGCAGCGCTGGTACATTTCCGCGACCAGTGGGCGCTCCAGCTCGTCGCACTTGTTCAGGAAGGTCATGCGGAACGAATGGCCGAGGTCGCCGAAGATGCGGTAGTTCTCCGCCCAGGTGATGACGGTCCGCGGGCTCATCACGGTCGACAAGTCGCCTGCCATGAAGGCGTTGCGCGTGAGGTCAGCCAGGGTCACCATTTTGGCGAGGGTCTCGGTGTCCACATCGGTGGCCTTGGCCGCGATGATGTCGACCTCGGCGTCATGCTCGAGATAGTTCAGCGTGGTGACAATGGACCAGCGGTCCATCTGCCCCTGGTTGAGCTGCTGGGTGCCGTGGTAGAGGCCCGTCGTGTCGCCAAGACCGACCGTGTTCGTGGTGGCAAACAGGCGGAACTGCGGGTGCGGGCGGATCACGCGGTTCTGATCCAGCAGGGTCAGGTTGCCAGACGCTTCGAGGACCCGCTGGATCACGAACATCACGTCGGGCCGGCCGGCGTCATATTCATCGAAGGTGAGCGCGACAGGGCGTTGCAGGGCCCAGGGCAGCAGGCCTTCCTGGAATTCGGTGATCTGCTTGCCGTCTTTCAGGACAATGGCGTCCTTGCCGACGAGGTCGATCCGCGAGACATGGCTGTCGAGATTGATCCGCACCAGCGGCCAGTTCAGGCGCGCAGCGACCTGTTCGATATGGGTCGACTTGCCCGTGCCGTGGTAGCCTTGGACCATGACGCGGCGATTGTGTTCGAAGCCCGCCAGGATCGCGAGTGTGGTTTGGGGGTCAAAACGGTAATTGGCGTCGAATTCGGGCACGTATTCGGTCGCGTCCTTGAAGCCATGCACGACCATGTCGGTGTCGATGCCGAAAGTGTCGCGCACACTCACTTCCATGTCAGGAGCCATGGATTCGAGGGCATCATTTGTCTTGGCGTTCATGGTCGGTCCGCAATCGTTTCGTTTGAAGGGGTTCTAGCACGCTGAACGCGCGCGCCAATGCTTCCGCGACGATACAGCCAAAGTCAGTCTTCCCATGCCGCGGGGATTGGCCATAGTGGGTCAGGAAAACGAGATCAGGGAGACGCGAGATGACCGAGATGAACAAGGTGTGGGTGCTGCGCAGCCGTCCGGTTGGGGATGTGGCCCAGGGCGACCTGGAGCTGGTCGAGCGCATGATGAATCCGCTTCTGGACGGTCAGGTGCGCGTCAAGACGATCTATCTCTCCCTTGACCCGACAAATCGCATCTGGATGAGCGACATGGACGCCTACATGCCGCCCGTCGGCCTCGGAGATGGCATGCGCGGCGGCTCGATCGGCGTGGTGACGGAAAGCCGGGATGCCGGCGTGCCCGAGGGCTCGATCGTGAACACGGGCCTGGCGGAATGGGCGCTCTACAACACGCTGCCGGCGCACAGCGTCAGTGTGCTGCCGCCCCTGCCGGGCATCGATCTGACCGCCTTCATGGGGCCGCTGGGGGCCACAGGAATGACCGCCTATTTCGGCCTCATGGACATCGCCAAGCCCAAGGCGGGCGAGACGGTGGTGGTGTCGGCGGCGGCGGGTGCCGTCGGCTCCATGGTGGGCCAGATCGCGAAGATTCAGGGGTGCCGCGTTGTCGGCATTGCGGGCTCGGACGAGAAGTGCCGTTGGCTGACGGAAACGGCCGGCTTCGATGCAGCGATCAACTACAAGAGCGAGGATGTCGGCGCGGGTCTGGACCGCCACTGCCCTGATGGGATCGACATCAATTTCGAGAATGTTGGCGGCGCGATCATGGATGAGGTCATCGCGCGGCTGAACGATTTCTCCCGCATGCCCCTTTGCGGCCTGATCTCAGGCTACAACGCGACCGAGCCCGTGCCCGGTCCGTACAATTTCTCAAACCTCCTGATGCGGCGCACGCTGTTGAAGGGCTTCATCGTGATCGATTATCTCGACCGCTTCCCGGAAGGCATCCAGGCGATGGCGGGCTGGCTGATGGAAGGAAAGATCAAGTTCGAGACCGATATCGTTGAGGGGCTTGAGAATGCGCCCGCCTCGCTCGAGCGCCTGTTCAGCGGCAAGAACCTCGGCAAGCTGGTGGTGAAGGTGTCAGAGCAGCCGACGACATAGCGGCCGACTCGCGCCTTGGGCGACTGGTGGAAATAGGATAGTAAAGCCCACGCAGATCTGGGGGGATCTGGAGGCGGCTGGATGTTCAAGTCCCACGCAAAAACGATCGCGGCTCCGCAAGACGCAGAGAAACGGGCCGGAACTTACAGGATCATTGCTGGAACGCTGACGGTCATCGGCGCCGGGCTGTTCGCCTTCGGTTTCACCCAGTCTGGTCTGCAGGCCTTTCTCTTGTTTGGCGTGGTGCCAGTGCTCGTTTTCGGCTTCGGGTCGGCGCCGTTCTGGTACGGCGCAGCCGTGTACCAGCAGCGCCGCGACGACCTCGAAGCCCAGGCGCTGCATGACCGTCTGATCGCAGGCGAGAGCGCCGGTGAGGTGGGGCACATTCTCTATCTGCGTTCGTTCGACTCCACCGACCAGGTGAAGGTCACGGTCCGCTCAGGCATCGGCCAGAATGCAACAACGACGACGTACGAACTGGAGAGCCAGCTGGCGCGCGCCGCCCGAAAGTTCGGCCCCTTCCTCGCGCTTGGCCAATCACTGGAGCATGTCGGCGCGGCGGGCCGGATCGTCACGAGCGAGGATGACTGGAAGCGCTCGGCCGACCTGTTGATGAGGGCGGCACAGCTGATCCTGATCATGCCCGTGACCAATCCGGGCACGCTGTGGGAAATCGACAAGATCCTCTCGGGCGGCATGGTCAGCAAGACGGTTTTCATCAACGCGTCTGCGGACTGGTTCAATTGGTTCGATGACGAGTTCGACCAGAAAGCCGACTGGCCGCACTTGCAAGACAAATTCGCCGAGCACGGCTACCACCTGCCGAAATTCCGCCATTCCGGCCGGTTGATCCACTTCGCGCAGAGGGGTGAGCCGACCTTGGACAAACCGCTCAGGTTTCAGAGCGTCGGCCATCTCAAGGGCGTGATGAAGTCTGCTCTCAAGGCGTCCGGCACCTGAGCGAAGCTTAATTTGGGCTGGTCCCGCCTGCGCCCTAAGCTTGGTCCCGGTGGGAACGAGTTGAGGAGGCGGGCATGCGAGGGATCGCGGCAGCGGGCGTGGCTTTGGTTTTTGCGGGGTGTGGCGGCGCTTCCGGACCGGAAGCCGATACAGAGACATCATATGCGAGTATGGAAGCATCCGCTGAGATGGCGGCGGAAAAGCTGCAGGGCCTCGGCGAGGAGTTCGCGGTAGTGGAAGTCGCAGCGCGGGCGCAGTCTGCCTTCAGGCTGTCTCGTGACGATGCGCGGTTGATGATCGTCGCGTCCGATCCGAGCGACACGCCCGTGCTCGACGAAACCTTCTACCTGCGCGCCGACGAAGGCATCGAAAGCCGGTACCTGCGCGATCAGCGCAAGGACGGGTATGACATGATCACCTATGGGCTGGCGCCGGAAGACAGCGACCGGATCCTTGAGGTGCGCCAGCAGCTGGCCGCAATCAAGGCCGCCGCGCCGGGAGAGAACAAGCTGAGCATCGACGCCTATGTGACGGGGTGCCTGAAGGACGGTTATGAGACACCCGATGCTCTACGGTTGACCTTCTTCCTCAGGATTCGCCCGAACGAAGATTTCTTCCCACTTTTCAACGAAATGGCGCTTCCCAACACAGGCCAGGACTTTCAATCGGGCTTCTGGACCCCCTGTGGGGAGAAACGCGGCACGTGAGGGTTGAGCGCAGTTGCGCGCGGCATGGAGCCTGCTTTCCCTGAGAGCGTGACTTTCTCAGGGGCTTGCGGGCATGATGATGATCGATGAAGATACCGGCATGAAACCGGAAACCCCCTGGCATGTCTGGTTGGTCGGCACCCTGGCCGTGATTTGGAACGCTGGCGGCGCTTACGACTACATCATGACCCAAACCCGGAACGCCGCTTACACGGCGTCCTTCAGCGACGAACAGTGGGCGTTTTTCGACACAATGCCGATCTGGGCGGAGGCCGCCTGGGCAATCGCAATCTGGGCGTCGGTGATCGGCAGCGTTTTGATCCTGCTGCGCAGCAAGTATGCCGCGCCGGTTTTTCTGACCTCGCTCATCGCGATGTCGATCTCGTTTTTTCACAACATCGTCTTGTCGAACGCGCTGGAGTTGATGCCCGCTGCGGGCTACGTCGCGTTCACGGTTCTGATCTTCCTGATCGCCGTGGGGCTCTACCTCTATGCGCGCTGGATGTCTGGCTGGTTCGAGCGACAATCGAAGATGTACATCGACTGACCAGGCACGGTGCGCACGGCTCAGACGTCAATCTCGACGCTGATCGGCGCATGGTCCGAAGGTTTCCAGCCCCCGCGCCAGCCCAGATGGATCCTGAAGCTGTCCACATCGGTTGACGGTGTGGCGGCCTCATTTGTCCAGATATGGTCAAGCCTGCGCCCACGGTTCGAGGCGGCCCAGTCACGCGCGCGGTAACTCCACCAGGTGTAGAGCTTCTGGTCATCATCCACGGCGGCGCGGGCGATGTCCGTAAAGCCGCCCGCTGCGCGCGCGGCTTCAAGAGCGTCTGTCTCCACAGGCGTGTGGGAGACGATTTTCAGGAGCTGCTTGTGCGACCAGACATCGTTCTCGTGCGGCGCCACATTCAGGTCGCCGACCAGCATGAGCGGACGGGACCGCCCGCCATTGTAGCGGTCCTTCATGCGCGCCAGGAAATCGAGCTTGTGGTCGAATTTCTCATTGGTCTTCGGGTCAGGCTCATCGCCGCCCGCGGGCAGGTAGATGTTGTGCAGTTCCAGCCCGCCGACATGGACACCGCAGATCCGCGCATGCTCCTCGCGGCACAGCTCAGGCGTTTCGATCGGTTCGACAGGATGGCGCGAGATGATCGCCACGCCATGGTGCCCGCCGCCCTGGCCAAGCGTGTGGATGTGCTCAAATCCCGCCTCTGCGAGCGCTTTGGCCGGGAATTCAGCGTCCCGGCACTTGGTTTCCTGCAGGCAGATGACGTCTGGAGCCTCGGCCTCTGCAAAGGCGACCACGTTCGGCGCGCGCAAGCGCACTGAGTTGATATTCCAGGAGACGATCTTGAGCTTGGCCATCCCTGGCAAATGGCATGGCCGCTGTGCCTTGACCAGTGGAGCGGCGCACTAGCCGCGCGGGTGGGCGCTGGCGACCACCTTGGCGAGGCGGGCTTCGTCAACGCCCGTGTAGATCTGTGTGGTCGACAGGCTGGCATGGCCGAGCAGGGTCTGGATCGACCTGAGATCGGCGCCGGCCGCGAGCAGGTGCGTCGCGAAGGCGTGGCGCAGGGCGTGGGGTGTGGCTGTTTCAGGCAGGCCCAGCGCGCCGCGCAGTTTCGCGAACAGCCCCTGAACGATCCGCGGATGCAGCGCACCGCCGCGCACGCCCCGGAACAGCGGACTGCCCGATGAGAAGGCGAATGGCGCGAGCCGCGCATAGGTGTCGATGGCCTCGCGTACGGCAGGGATAAGCGGCACTTCGCGGACCTTGCCGCCCTTGCCCGTAATGCGCAGGACTTGCGGCGCTGGCACGGCGTCACTCGTCAGCGACAAGGCTTCTGAAATCCTGAGCCCCGCGCCGTAGAGCAGCGTGAGCACGGCGGTATCCCGCGCGCCGACCCATGGTTCGCCATCGGTCTCGCCCGCCAACTCCAGCATGTCGCGGGCGGCGGGCTGGGACACTGGCCGGGGCAGGCTGCGCGGGCGTTTGGGCCCATCGAGGTATCCGATCTCCGCATTCTCGACGCCGTGGACCCGCTCCAGCCAGCGGTAAAGCGCCTTGATCGCCGACAGGGCGCGCGCGGCGCTGGCATCGCTGATGCCGTCGCGGCGGCGCTTGGCCAGGAAGGCGCGAATGTCGCTGGCGCTGAGCTTTCCCAGGGCGACGGGCCCAGGCGCCTCGCCGAGATGGTCTGTGAGGAAGCCGAAAAAGCCTGCCACGTCGGCGCGGTAGGCCTCGACCGTGTTGGCGGCCAGGCGGCGCTCATCGCGAATGTGGCTGATGAAAGGCTCAAGAAGCAGCATGGACATGGCTTAGCCGCCTGGCGTTAACGCGCGCTCTACGGGCCGCCATTGCAGCCATGGGGCTTTTGGGGCACCAGTGTGGCCTATGAACATCCAAACCCCTGCACCCGACGCCAAGATGGCCCAAGACATGCTCACCATGGGCGAGCGCGCCCGCGCCGCTTCGGCAGCCATGGCGCCTCTCCCGGCCAGCCGCCGCACGGACGCACTTCTGGCCATGGCGCGCGAAATCGAAGCGGCGAAGGGCGCCATTCTTCAGGGCAATGCCAAGGACCTGGCCGGGGGCAAGGAAAAAGGCCTCAGCGCCGCGCTGATGGACCGACTGGCCCTCAATGGCGAGCGGATTGAGGGCATTGTCGAGGGCTTGCGCAGCGTCGCCGAACTGCCCGATCCCGTGGGCAGGGAACTGGCGCGCTGGACCCCGCCCAATGGCCTCGACATCGCGCGCGTCGCATGTCCGCTCGGTGTGATCGGCATCATTTATGAGAGCCGCCCGAACGTGACCGCCGATGCAGGCGCTCTATGTGTGCGGTCAGGCAATGCCGCGATCCTGCGCTGCGGCTCTGAAAGCCTCCATTCGTCCAGTGCGATCGCAGCCGCTATGCGGCGTGGGCTGGCGGCGACAGGCCTGCCCGAAGACGCGGTCCAGCTGGTGGATACGACAGATCGAGCGGCCGTCGGCCACATGCTCACAGGGTTGCAGGGCAATCTGGATGTCGTTGTGCCTCGCGGCGGAAAGGGGCTTGTCCAGAGGGTGCAGGACGAGGCGCGTGTGCCCGTCATCGGCCACCTGGAAGGGCTCTGCCACATCTATGTCCACGCCGATGCGGATATCGAAAACGCGCGCGACATCATCTTCAATGCGAAGATGCGCAGGCCCGGCATTTGCGGCGCAGTGGAGACTGTTCTGGTGGACCGCGCCGTGGCGCAGACCTTGCCTCAGTTGATGGGGCGGCTCGCCGATGCAGGATGCGAGCTGCGCTGTGACGACGAGGCGCTGGCAATCCTCCAGTCCGCTACCATCGCGGCAAAGCTCGCGACCGAAGAAGACTGGCGCACAGAATATGTCGCGCCGATCCTTTCGGTGCGTATCATGGACGACCAAGACGCCGCCCAGGCGCACATCGCCCATTATGGCACACAGCACACCGAAGCGATCCTCACGCAGGACCAGGCCGCGGCAGACCGCTTCCTGGCTGATGTCGATGCTGGTATTGTGATGCACAACGCCTCGACGCAGTTCGCCGATGGCGGACAGTTCGGCATGGGTGGCGAGATTGGCATCTCGACGGGCAGGATCCATGCGCGCGGCCCGGTCGGGGCTGAACAGCTGACCATCTTCAAATATGTCGTGCGCGGCACCGGGCAGACCCGTCCTTGAGCGACGACAGTGCTGAGCGAGAGACGCTGCCGCGCCTGCCTGGCCCCCACGAGGGCCTGCGCATCGGCCTGTTCGGCGGCAGTTTCAATCCCGCCCATAGCGGGCATCGCCACGTCGCAGAAACTGCACTCAAGCGCCTGCGGCTCGACGCGGTTTGGTGGCTTGTTGCCGGGGGCAATCCGCTAAAGGAGAACCATGGCGCGTTTGAAGCGCGGCTCGCCTCGGCAAGGCGCATCGCACGCCATCCTGCCATGCGGGTAACGGGCATCGAACGGGCGCTGGGCGTGCGCTACACTTCTGATCTGCTTGAGAAACTCCTGCCACGCCTAAGCAGTGCGGACTTGGTCTGGATTATGGGCGCGGACAATCTCGGCGGGTTTCACCGCTGGGGCCGCTGGGCAGACATCGCCTGCCGCCTGCCTATCGCCGTGGTGGCGCGGCCGGGCGAGAGCCCCAAGGCGAGCCTTTCAAAGTTCGCGCGAAGATTCGCCCACAGCCGCTTGCCGGAATCTGCAGCGGTCTCACTCGCGGGACGAGACGCACCCGCCTGGGTCTACCTCACCGCGCCACTGGACCGGGCCTCCTCCACCGCCCTGCGCAGCAGGGCCAAAAGCCGCAATCCCTTCCGACGTTAAAGGTTGGCAAACGTCTGGCGGGCCTGCGCGACGCATGGTATGCAGATCTTGTGTCAACCAAAGAAGGACTTGAGACCCCTGACTGTAAACACCCAGCGTGAGCCCGGCGACGCAAGCGCCGACCACAATGCAGAGTCCATCCGTGAGGCCGTGATTGCGAGCCTGGAGGATGACAAGGCCGAAGACATTCTTGTCCTCGACCTTGAAGGCAAGTCTACCATCGCAGACCAGATGATCATCGCGTCGGGGCGCTCGGCCCGGCACGTGGCTGCGCTTGCCGAGCATGTTCAGCGAAAGATCAAGGACCTGGGCGGACAGCGCGCCAGGGTCGAAGGGCTTCCGAACGCTGACTGGGTGTTGATCGACACGGGCGACCTGATTGTCCACCTGTTCCGGCCAGAAGTGCGAGAGTTCTATGATCTGGAACGCATCTGGGCAGGGCCCGCCGGCCAGGGTCACCTGCGCCACTAACGCGGTTTGAAACTCCACATCCTCGCCATTGGCCAGGTCCGAAAAGGGCCTGAGCGCGACCTCGTCGACGATTATCTTGCGCGCCTGGAAAAGACCGGGCGCGGCGTCGGCCTGCGCGGCATAATCGAACACGAGGTCAGCTCCGGCGGCGGGACAGACGCCGAGGCCGATCGCCTATTGGCGCGCATTCCCGATGGCGCTGGCATCGTGATGCTGGATGAACGCGGCCAGCAGATCCCCTCGCGCGACCTCTCAAACCTCATCGCCCGCCAGCGCGATGATGGTGTGTCTGACATGTGTTTCCTGATCGGGGGCGCAGAGGGCCATGGCCACGCCGTGCGCGAGGCCGCCCGCCTCAAACTGGGCTTCGGGCCGCAAACCTGGCCGCACAAGCTCGTGCGCGTGATGCTGGCTGAGCAGCTTTACCGCGCCGCCACGCTGCTGGCCGGCACGCCCTACCACAAGGACTGACGGGCTTATTGGTCCTCGAAGGCAGCTTCCTCGGCGCGGTTGGCCAGCTGCAGATTGAGCAGGATCGCCTTGAACGGCCGCAGCGCCCACAAGATGAAGCCCATGGTGAGGGCGGCAAGCACGATGAAGCCGATCACTTTCGCCCACATCGGCCAATCTAGCAGCGGCAGGAAAAAGAAAAACGGCGCGAACAGGATCAGCGCGGCAAACATCACGAAGAAGGCCGGGCCATCCCCCGTGTCGCCCCGTTTGAAATCCTGCCCGCAGACGGCGCAGGACTCGCGAAGTTGAAGGTAGCCGTCAAACACGCTGCCCTTGCCGCAGTTGAAGCACTTCCCGGCGAGGCCCGCTTTGACCGGTGACTTCGTCATTTTGGCCTCCTGTATCGCCATAGCCGCGCAGACACCACGCCCGGGCGCCTTTGCCCATGCGGGCAATCGCCCTGCGTCATCGGTTCCTCGCAAACTCCGCGATGACATCGTCTGCTGCCCAGTTCAGCCGCCCGAAGCCGCCGCTGCGAAACGGCGAAATCCTGTCATGGGAGACAGACGCTGCAGCGACCGGTGTCAGTCCGGTGTGCCCTGCGAGGGCAAACATGTCCGACACGGTGCAGGGGTGCAGCACGCTTTCGGAATACCAATCGCGTTTGCTCGGCATGCGGCCGTGCAGGAGCAAGGTCATGCGGCGCGGCCAATATCCATAATTTCGAAACGAGACGATGACGCGCGGGGCCAGCCGTGTGAGCTCGGAGAGCACCAGATCTGGCCGCAGCATATGCTGGATCGCCTTGGACAGGATCGCCACATCGAACGCGTCATCCGGGAAGATCTCCAGGTCGCCATCGGCATCGCCCTGGACCACGGACAGGCCCCTCGCAATTGCCCGGCCGGCATCCTCGCTGCTGAGCTCCAATCCGCGCGCATCGACGCCGCGCGTGTCACGCAGCAGAGCGAGCAGTTCGCCATCGCCGCAGCCGACATCGAGCACACGCGCGCCTTTCGGCACGCGGCTGGCGATGGCGGCATGATCGGCGCGCACCCCTAAAGGCCCCGCCGCTCGCCCGATGCATCGAGGAAGCCCTTCAGCGCCGCTTCAAAGCCTGGCTCTTCCAGAAGGAAGGCGTCGTGGCCCTTATCCGTCTCGATCTCGATATGGCTGACGTCTGCGCCGGCAGCCACCAGGGCGCGCGTGATCGCCATGCTTTCGGCGGGCGTGTAGTGCCAGTCCGAGCTGAAGGAGAAGAGGCAGAAGCGCACCGGAGAGCCGACAAAGGCATCCGCCAACCGCCCGCCTTGGGCCGCGGCAAGGTCGAAATAATCCATGGCGCGGGTGACATAGAGGTAGGAGTTGGCGTCGAACCGGTCGGTGAAAGCGCGGCCCTGGTGGCGCAGATAGCTTTCGATCTGGAAATCGGCGTCGAAGCTGAAGCTTTGGGTGTCGCGGTCCTGCAGGCCACGGTCAAACTTCCGCTTCAGGGCGCTCTCTGACACATAGGTGACGTGGGCCGCCATGCGCGCGATGGCGAGGCCGCGGTCGGGACGCATGCGTTCGGCAAGGTAGGCTCCGCCACGCCAATCGGGGTCGGACATGATGGCCTGGCGGCCGATCTCGTAGAAGGCGATATTCTGGGCCGAATGGCGCGCAGAGGTGGCAATCGGTATCGCGCTGTGGACAGCGTCGGGCGCCTGCACCGCCCATTCGAGCACCTGCATACCGCCCATGGAGCCCCCGAGGATGCTGAACAGACTGTCGATGCCAAGCTCAGCCACAAGAGCGCGCTGGGCGCGGACCATGTCGGCGATGGTGATGACCGGAAACCGTGTGCCCCATGGCGCGCCGTCGGGCGCCATGCTGGCTGGCCCTGTCGTGCCCATGCAGCCGCCGAGCACGTTCGTCCCGATAACGAAATAGCGGTCAGTGTCCACCGGCAGGCCGGGACCGATCATCCGCGGCCACCAGGCAGGCCGGCCCGTGACCGGATTTTCACCCGCGCAGAACTGGTCGCCTGTCAAGGCATGGCAGACAAGGATGGCATTCGACCTGTCGGCGTTCAGCGTGCCCCAGGTCTCATAGGCGACCTCCACGCGCTTAAGCACCTGGCCACAATCGAGGGGCAAGGGTTCGGGCAGGACCAGCTTCTGCAAGCTGTCGACGGACGGGCGCGCGGCATCGGGCATCAGGGCGAGGGTTGTAGGGCGGCCTGCGCTGGTGTCCATACGAGACTGAATGAGGGAGGCAGAAATGGGTCGTTGCGCGCAGTGGTTTGTTGTCGCCGCCATCGCCTTGGCATGTGGCAATGGGGCCATTGCGCAGGAGGGAACACCGCGGCTCTTCGGGCAGCACACACCGGCAAGCGAAGACCAACTTCTGGAAGAGCTGAGCCAGTCCCCAGACAATGCCGGTGCCAGACTGGCCTTGGCGCGGCTGTACTTTCGCGAGAACCGCGACGCTGCAGCAGATTTTGCGGCGCGCCAGGCGCTGGCGGATGCGGCCGCAGCTGGCCAAACGGAGAATGTTGCCCAGGCCCGCGACCTGCTCGAGGCGCTGCAGCGTCGCCGGCGCTGGGTGTTTACCGCCGATGCGACCATCGCGCCGGACACGTCGCGCGAGTTTCTGATCCCTGGCGAAACCGAAGACGATCCGTCGACACTGCTCGAGCGCGACTCCGGGCTAGGGATTGTAGGCTTTGCCAGCCTCGAGCGGCGCATTCCGATCGGAGACGATACGCTGCTCTCGCTCCAAGGCTTTGGGCGCGGGGAAGCCTTCGAGGAGGACGACTTCAACACCCTCGATATCACCGTGCTGGCGGGTCCGGCTTTCCTGCTTGGCGGAGACGACATCCTGCGCGCCCGGGCGCTTTACCAACAACGCTGGTTCGGCGGGCAGGCGGAGTTTGACGCCATTGGCGGCGAATTTTCACTCGCCCAGAGTCCTACGCCGCGCCTGCGCACCTTTGCCCGCCTCACCGTGCGCGACGTGGACTTTGATGGCGAGACATCCCGCGATGCCCTCGCCGTCTCACTGGATGGGGACATCAGCCGCTATGGCGAGGCCGGGCGCATTGAACGCGTGTTCGGGATCCTGTTTTACAACGACGCCGACGCGGCCGATCAGAGCTTCTGGTTCGCCCGGCTTGGCGCAGGGGCCTACAGGGAAGTGCCCGGCGCCATCGGCATCTACGTAGAGCCCTCGATGGCAGCGCAGATTTTCGACGGCGAGGACCCTATTGCTCTGGAAGCGCGCGAGGACACCGAGCTGCGCGGGCTCGTGCGCGTGTCCAAGCGCGACTGGCGGGTGCTGTCGGCCGCGCCATTCCTTTCGCTTGAGGTGAGCCAACTCTATTCCACCATCGATCGCCTCGAGGGCGTTGAGACCGCCGTGCAGGCGGGTTTTACAAGGTCGTTCTGACGGCTGGACTTGACCTGAGCCTGTCCTCGCCGCAGCAAAGCGGGCCGACACCAAGAGACCTGCCCATGCCCGGCCCGCGCCCCTTGCCCGCCCTTTCCACCATCACGCCTTACCAGGCCGGTGCGCCAGCCAAGCCCGGCGGGCACAAACTGTCGAGCAATGAAAACCCGCTGGGGTGTAGCGAAGCCGCCCGCGAGGCCATGGTGGCCGCGGCGTCCAATCTCGAAGTCTATCCCGATGGCGGTGCCTATGAGCTGCGCCGGGCGATTGGCGAGGTTCATGGCCTGGATGCAGACCGGATCTTCATCGGCGCGGGCAGCGACGAGATCCTACAACTGATCTGCCGGGCCTATCTGGCGCCGGGCGATGAGGTGGTGAAAACCAAGCACGGGTTCATCATCTATGACCTCGCGGCGCGCCAGGCTGGGGCAACCGTCGTGAATGCGCCAGAGACCACGCTGACGGCTGATGTGGATGCCATATTGAACTGCGTAAGCGATCGCACCCGGATCGTTTTCCTCGCCAATCCAAACAATCCAACAGGCACCTACTTGCCTTTTGACGAGATCAAACGGCTGCATGCGGGATTGCGCGACGACATCCTGCTCGTGCTGGACGCAGCCTATGCCGAATATGTCAGAGCCAATGACTATGCCGCGGGTGTCGAATTGGCGGGCAGCCAGTCCAACGTGCTGATGACGCGGACCTTTTCGAAGATTCACGGTCTGGCGGCGCTGCGCGTGGGCTGGTGCTATGGCCCTGCTGCCGTGGTCGCCGCGCTGCACAAGGTGCGCGGACCTTTCAACGTGAACGCGGCGGGTCTTGCGGCGGCTGCGGCGGCCGTTCGCGATGGCAGCTTTCAGACCGCTTCGGCAGATCACAATGAAGGCGAACTGGCGCGCGTGCGCGACGCGCTCACTGGGCTCGGTTTCGAGGTGGTGCCAAGCGTGGCGAACTTTGTCCTGGTGCGCTTTGCAGACTACGCCGCAGCGATCGCGGCGGACGAACATTTGAAATCGCGCGATATCGTGCTGCGCCGCATGGAGCCCTATGGCCTGCCTGAAAGCCTGCGCCTGTCTATCGGCAGCATAGAGGCAAATGACGCCGTTATCGCAGCCTTCGGTGAGCTTGCGCGCTGATGGCCGACGCAACCCCCGTCTTCGGTACGATCACAGTGATCGGCGCGGGGCTGATCGGCAGTTCAATTGCGCGGGCAGCCCAGGAGAAAGCCGCCGCGAGCGCCGTGCGCCTCTTTGATGCCAGTCGTGATGTGCGCGATGAAGCCAGACGGCTGGGTCTGGGCGTGGTGTGCGACACGGCCGAGGAGGCTGCGACGGGCACGGACTGCGTCTTCCTCTGTGTGCCCGTTGGCCGTTTGGCAGAGGCGACGGCCGCCGTGGCACCGGCGCTGGAGCCCGGGGACATTCTCACCGATGTGGGCTCTGTGAAGCTCGAAGCAGCCAAGGCCATGACCGACGCCGCGCCAACGGGTGTTCATGTCATCCCGGCCCACCCCATCGCAGGCACGGAGCAGTCTGGCCCGGAGGCGGGCTTTGCGAGCCTGTTCGAGCGCGCCTGGCAAATCCTTTGCCCGCTGGAAGGCGGTGGCGAGGATTACGCAGACGCAGTGTGTCAGCTGGAGGCCTTCTGGGAGCGGCTTGGCTCGCGTGTCGAGACCATGTCGCCTGAGCGCCATGACCGCGTCCTCGCCATCACCTCGCACCTGCCGCACCTTATTGCCTACAACATCGTCTCCACGGCCTATGACATGGAGAGCGTCGATGAGGGCGAGGTGGTGAAATACTCTGCGGGCGGTTTTCGCGACTTCACCCGCATCGCGGCCTCAGACCCCGTCATGTGGCGCGATGTATTCCTGAACAACCGAGAGGCCGTTCTGGAATGCCTCGGCCGCTTCAGCGAGGATCTCGCGGCCTTGCAGAGGGCCATCCGCCATGGCGATGGGGATTTGTTGATCCGCGAGTTCGAGCGCGCACGCGGCATCCGCAAGGCAATCATCGATGCGGGCCTGGACAGCGCGAAGGTCAACTTTGGCCGTGATCGCAGGCCGCCGGACGAGGACAGCTAGGACGCCTCGTCGAGCGCCTCGACAGCGGCGCGAACGGTCGACAGGATCGACTTGCGCAGGGCGGCACTCTCGATCTTCTGAAACGCTGCAATGAGTTCCATGGTCTCGGTGGAAATCACGGGCGCAGCGACAGCTTCCTCTTCGCCCGCCTCGTGCACCGCGTGACGCGCCTTGGCGATGTGGTCTTCCGCGCCGTCATAGAAATACGTCACGGGAACGCCGAGGACACCGGCCATCTCATAGAGCCGTCCAGCAGAAATTCGGTTCACACCTTTTTCGTATTTCTGGACCTGCTGGAACGTCAGGTCGAGGAGGTCGCCGAGCTTCTCCTGGGTGAGCTTCAACTCACGCCGGCGCCAGCGCACGCGCTGGCCTACGATTCGGTCGATATCACTTGGGAGTTTGCTCTCGGACATAGGTGGGGTCTAACGGACATTACTAGGAGGGGGAAGCCGCGAGTTTTAGAGCATATTCGGCAAAATGGAAGCGCACGGATACAACTTTAACAGGCGCTTATAGTTAACGACGCCAGATGAAAAATGCGAATACTGAGAACAAAACAAGCGTAAAGGGGAATAATATCTGTCCGCCGCGGCTGAGATAAAAAGTCACCGCCTCGGGCTCGGGCAGTTTTCCGCGCCCAAGCTGGCCTCTCCAGCCCTCGATATCGTCCACCAGGCCCTTGGTCTCCAGCACCTCGCGGCCCTTGCCGTCGATGATGGCGGACGCGCCCCGGGCGGCGACGCGCGCCATCGGCAGACCGGTCTCGATCGCTCTGTAACGGTTCTGGGCGTAGTGCTGGGACGGGCCGATGAGAGAGCCGAACCAGCCGTCATTTGAGATCAGCACAATCCAGTCGGCGCGATGGCCCGCCGCGTCCTGTGCGGCGCGCGTCACGTTCGGATAGAGGCCCTCATAGCAGATCATCGCCACGAAGGGCGGCACGCCTTCGCTGTAGACGATGGTAGGCGCGGGGCCGGGCGTGAACCCTGTCGTCGCCATGCGCTGGATCGCCCCCGGCAAGATCCCGGCGATGGACTCGCCGAAGGGCAAGATGCGAGCGACTGGCAACTCGCCCACGGGCACGAGGCGGTGCTTGTCATAAAGGCCAGCCGCGCCTGTGCGCGCGCTTTGTGCGCTGAGAACGGCCAGGGAATTGTACCAGGTCAGCTGGTCCGGACCGGCCTCCACGCGCGCGGTGCCCGCGATCAGGTTGCGCTCGCCAAGATAGGCGGTGACGGGCTCAAGCTGGCGCGCCTCCAGCAAGGTGCTCCCCGTGGCGCCCTCGGGCCAGACAACGATGTCTGTCGGGCGCGACGGGATCGCGTCCAGAAACTCGAGATAGCGCCGGAAAACGGCCGGGTTGGCGCGGCCATCCAGATATTTCAGCGTTTGGGGCACGCCGACATCCATGAGGACGATATCGGTGTCGGTGTATCGCGTCTCTTCGCTGAGGCGTTGCGCGCCCCAGGCCCAGAGGCTTGCAAAGCCGATGACGGCGACGAGGCACGGCACGAACCGGACGACCATCGCGCGGTCTTCTCGCGTGTCCACCAGCGCGGCCGGCGTGGCGCAGGCAATCACCGTGATGGCCGTCAACCAATACACGCCGCCGAGGCTGGCGGCCTGGGAGACAGACCCGCCTGGCACCCAGCTGCTGCCTGCAAGGTTCCAGGGGAATCCGCCAAACAGTGTGCCGCGGACCCATTCCGCCATGGCGAAGAACAGCGCGAAGACGAAAATCCGCGACGGCGAGGCGCTCCAGAACGCCCCTGCCATCGCCATGGCTGCGCCCCAGATCAGCGCCATGCCGCCGGGCAACAGCAAGAGCGGCATCCAGAGAAACATGGCGTGCTTTTCAGGCTCGACCAGGAACGGCGAGGCAGTCCAGTGAAGGGACACGAGGAAGAAGCCAAAGCCAAAGCCCCAGCCGCGCGCAAAGACCGCCTTGCCCCACTTTTTCTGTCCGCGGGCGCCATCGATCATCCAGATCAGGCCTGTGAAGCTGACGATCAGTGCAGCCGTCAGGTGAAACGGCGCAAAGGCGAGCGCCGCAAAGGCGCCGAACAAGGCTGACAGAAACAGCGCCCGCAGGCCGCGCGCGCGCGCCAGGGTCTCATGGATTGGCCCCAACAGGGTCACCCCATGGCTACGGGTCAACTCGTTCATGGGTCAGGCGTCGTCCTGCGACGTCTGCGCGGGCAGTGTCGGCCTCAGCCTGAGACGCTTGATCCGCCGGCTGTCGGCTTCGACGATCTCCACATCGAGGCCAGCAGGGTGGCGCAGCACCTCGCCGCGCACAGGCACCCGGCCCGCAAGGGCAAAGGCGACCCCGCCGAGCGTATCGATCTCCGCCTCGGTTTCCGGCAGCGACAGGTCGTGGCCTGTCTCCTCGAGAAAGTCCTCAATCTCCATGCGCGCATCGACCTCGAACACGTTTCTGTTGCGCCGCAGAAGCGACACTTCTTCTTCGTCGTGTTCGTCCTCGATGTCGCCCACAATTTCCTCGACCAGGTCTTCCAGCGAGACCAGGCCGTCCGTGCCGCCGTATTCATCGACGACCAATGCGAGGTGGATGCGCGAGGCCTGCATCTTCAGAAGGAGGTCCGCCAACGGCATGGAATCGGGCACGTAGAGGATCTCGCGGCGGATCTCGTCGAGGACCTTTGCGTCGTCCGCACACCCTTTCGCGATCTGGGCGACGACATCCTTGATATGCACGAAACCGACCGGATCATCGAGGGTTTCGCGATAGACCGGCAAGCGCGAATGGGCCTCGTCAGCAAAAGCCTTCAACACTGTGGTCAGGTCGCTGTCTTCATCGATTGCCACAATGTCTGCCCGCGGGATCATAACGTCGGACACAGTGGCCTGCTCGAAGCGGGCGACCCGCAAGCGCATGTCGCTGGGCTCGCCTGCGCCATTCAGAGTGTGGGGCGCGTCTGAAATATCGTCGCCATTGCGGCGTCCAAGTCTGAGCAAGCGCCCCAGCCGACTTCGTCCGGGCTCGCTCGTGTCAGAAGGGTCAGGGTCGGTCATCGCCATCGCTTTAAGTGATCCGTGAATATGGGTCAGGCAGGCCCAGTCTGGCAAGCGCCGAGACTTCCAGCCCCTCCATCACCGCTGCCTCGGCCTCGGTTTCGTGGTCATAGCCGAGCAGGTGATAGAACCCGTGGATGAGAAGGTGGGTGGTGTGATCTACGAGAGAGACGCCCTGCTTGCGGGCATCGCGTACACAAATCCCATGACCAAGAGCGAGGTCGCCGAGAAAGCCTGACTGCATGTCATCGGCCGGAAAGGACAGAACATCGGTGGGCATGTCCTTGCCGCGCCACTCCCGGTTCAGCGCCTGCATTTCGGCGTCATCGGTGAGAAGGATGGCAACTTCTCCAGCGGGTCTGGGATCTAGTTCGCTGCAGGCAGACCCGAAGGCGCGATCGGCCAGCGACTCCAGCTCAGAGATCTCCTTCCAGGCCGGGTCCGCGATCCGAAGATCCATGCTGATCTGGCTCATGGCGCGCTTGAGGCCTCATAGGCATCGATAATCCGCGAGACAAGCGCGTGGCGAACGACATCTTTCGGTGTGAGGCGCGAGACCGCGATGCCTTCCACGTCTGCAAGGATCTCCAATGCGTGAGCAAGGCCTGACACCTGTCCGCCCGGAAGATCCACCTGGCCCGGGTCACCCGTCACCACCATGCGCGACTCCCGGCCAAGGCGGGTGAGCAGCATCTTCATCTGGGCCACGGATGTGTTCTGAGCCTCATCGACGACGACAAAAGCCTTCTTGAGCGTGCGCCCACGCATGAAAGCCAGCGGCGCAACTTCGATGGACGGCGTCTTGCCCGCCATACGCTTCTCGATCTCCTCGCCGCGCATGAAATCGCGCAAGGAATCCCAGATCGGCTGCATGTAGGGGTCGACTTTCTCCTCCAGCGTGCCCGGCAAGAAGCCGAGCTTTTCGCCCGCCTCAACAGCAGGACGCGTCACGATCAGGCGCTCCACCGTTCCCTTGAGCAGGGCCGCCGCCCCCGCCGCCACGGCGAGATAGGTCTTGCCCGTGCCCGCGGGGCCAACGCCGAAGACGAGCCCGTTGCCAGTGTCCAAAAGCTGGTCGAGGTATCTGGCCTGGCCCGTGGTCTGGGCCGTGACAGGCTTGCGCAAGCCACTGAGCGTCGAGAATGCGCTGCCTTTTTCAGAAACCGATGCCACAGATCCATCCACTTCCAGGTCGCCTGCGTCTGCGCCCCCGCGCAACCGGCGCTCGAACTCCGCCAGAGCGGCCTCGGCAAGGGACACCCCCTCAGCCGTGCCAAAGATCATGATACCACCGCCCTGGCTTTCCAGCCGCACGCTGTGGTCTTCCAACTTGGATTCAAAGCGCTGCAGGTGCTTGTGGTGGGGCCCGCACAGGTCGCGCAGGCGCTCCGCAGATGGCACTTCGTAGAAACGGCTGACAGGCGCACCGGGCGAGGCGGCTTTGCGGGGCTGCAGGGTCAAGCGGCCGCCTCCGAAAGTGATTTCATCTGCCCAGAGAGGGAATTCAGGCTGGAGCCAATGATCTCCACGTCCACGATCTCTCCGATCAGGTCCTCTGGCCCGTCAAAGTGGACAGCCTGCAAATAGGGCGAGCGGCCGTGGAGCTGGCCTTCGAGCCGCCCCGTGCCCGTCACGAGCACTGGCAAGGTCTGGCCCACCTTGGAGGCGTTGAACGCGGCCTGTTGCTCGCGGATGAGGGCCTGGAGGCGCTGGAGACGGGCATCCTTCACGTCCTCAGTGACCTGGCCGACAAGGTCAGCCGCGGGCGTGCCCGGACGCGGAGAGTATTTGAAGGAATAGGCCGAACCGTAGCCAACCGCGCGCACAAGCTCCATCGTATCCTCAAAGTCGCGGTCTCGCTCGCCGGGAAAACCGACGATGAAGTCGCTGGCAAGCGCGATGTCGGGACTCGCCGCGCGCACCTTGGCGATGATGTCCATGTAATGCTGGGCCGTGTGGCCGCGGTTCATGGCATCCAAGATCCGGTCAGAGCCTGCCTGCACGGGCAGGTGCAGGTAAGGCATCATGGCTGCGGTGTCGCCATGGGCGGCGATCAGGTCATCGTCCATGTCGCGCGGGTGGCTGGTCGTGTAGCGGATGCGTTCGATCCCGCCGATCCTGGCGAGGTGACGGGCCAGCGCGCCAAGCGTCCACTCGTCCCCGCCCTCCACGGCCGGCGCCGCGCCATGCCAGGCATTCACATTCTGCCCCAGCAGGGTGATTTCCCGCACGCCCTGGGCCGCGAGCGAGCGCGCCTCCATGGTGATGTCATCGACGCTGCGCGAGACCTCAGCTCCGCGTGTGTACGGCACGACACAGAAGGTGCAGAACTTGTCACAGCCCTCCTGCACGCTGAGGAACGCCGTCGGCCCATCGGCATCGCGCAACTTTGGCAGAGCGTCGAACTTTTCCAGCGTGTCGAATTCGGTCTCAAGCCGGTCGCCCACCGCGCGACTGGCGCGCGCCACCATTTCCGGCAGCTTGTGGTAGGATTGCGGGCCGAGGACGAGGTCGACTGCAGGCTGGCGGCGCATGATTTCCTCGCCTTCGGCCTGGGCCACGCAGCCCGCCACGGCAATCGTCATCTTGCCGCCCGCTTCGGCCTTCATCTTCTTGATCTTGCCGAGCTCGCTGTAGACCTTTTCCGTCGCTTTTTCCCGGATGTGGCAAGTGTTCAGCACAACAAGATCAGCGCCCTCGGGTGCATCCACCGGCGCGTAGCCAAGCGGCGCCAGCACATCGCGCATACGCTCGGAATCGTACACGTTCATCTGGCAGCCATAGGTCTTGATAAAGAGCCGCTTCTTGGCGGGCTCGACAGCGTGTTCCGTCATCGGCGGGTATATGGCTCAAAAGCCGCTGAAAGACCAGAGCGCAGCAGCGCGTCAGACTCAGTCAGTCTCTGGATTGGGCGGCGGACAAGGGCCTGACAGGCGGGCAACGATCTCGCTGGCCTGGCTGCGCGTGTAATTGCCCGAGATCAGGATGCGGCCATCCAGGATCGGGGTTTGCACCACCGGCTCGGCCACCACCTCATCGTCGAGGGACAGAACGAGCGGCTGGTTGAGGTTTTCCCGGGTGATCTGGGCCATCTCGCGGGCATACTCTTCAGACAGATGGATGGAGACGCCGTATTCGCCGGTGATTTCCGTGAAGTGGACGCGGGCGACGAGCTGGTCATGGGGGACGCGCAACTCTGCCACGCCCAAATCGGACGAGACGACATTGTCGGGCCGGCAGACCTCAATCAGCGTTTCTTCCGCCGATGGCCTGTCGGAACAAGCCGAGATCAGGACCAAGAGTCCAAATGCGAAAGCGCCTGTCGCTGTGCGTACCATAATGCCCTGCTTTAACCCTGACATCGTGATGCCATTTGCCCGACGCCAACATCGTCAGGTGGGCTGCGATTACAAGACAAAACCCCGCCACGGCGGGCGCGGCGGGGATGAAAACTCGGTAATACTTGCTTGGCACGTGGAAGCTTACGCTTCGTCACCCTCGGGTGCGGCCTCTTCTGCAGCAGCTTCCGCCTCGGCGGCCTTGGCGGCAGCGGCGTCTGCTTCAGCCTTGGCCTTGGCCTGGGCTTCGCGCTCCACAGCAGCGGCTTCGCGGCGCGCCTGCTTGTCGGCCTGGCGCTGGCGCTTGCGGTCGGTCTTGGAGACCGCGATCTCAACCTGCTCGATGCCGTGGCCCGTGGTGCGCTCTGCGATCCGGGCGGACTTACCGCGGCGGTCGCGCAGGTAGTAAAGCTTGGCACGGCGCACGCGGCCCTTGCGCTTCACCTCAATGCTCTCGACGTTCGGCGAGTAGATCGGGAACACCCGCTCAACGCCTTCGCCGAAGGAGATTTTGCGGACTGTGAAGGTTTCATTCAGACCGCCGCCCTTACGGGAAATGCAAACGCCTTCAAAGCGCTGGATACGCTCGCGCTCGCCTTCCTTGATGCGCACGTTGACCGACAGCGTGTCACCGGGCGAAAATTCGGGCAGGGTTTTGTCGGCGTGGAGGCGGGCAGCCTCTTCGGCTTCAAGGGTTTCAATCACGTTCATCGCCAGTCTCCGGACGCTTGGGCTCTGCACTCTGTTTGCGCTCAAGGAGGTCGGGCCGCCTCTCACGCGTGATCTTTTCAGCTTCGGCGCGCCGCCACTCAGCGACCTTTCCGTGGTCGCCTGACGTCAGCACCTCTGGAACTTCCCGCCCCTCCCACACCCGTGGCCGGGTGTAATGGGGATATTCGAGCAGCCCCGTCTCAAAACTCTCTTCTTCCAGCGAGGCCTCATTGCCAGCGACACCGGGAAGGAGCCTCACACACGCCTCGATCAGCGCCTGGGCCGCCACCTCGCCGCCGGCGAGCACAAAGTCGCCCAGCGAGATCTCTTCCATGTCGCAGGCCTCGATCGCCCGCTGGTCCAAACCCTCAAAGCGGCCGCAAAACAAAATCACACCCGGACCGCCTGCGATCTCTCGCACGCGCGCCTGGGTGAGCGGCTTGCCCCTCGGGCTCAGATAGATCAGTGGCCGTTCCCCGCGGGGCGTACCACTTACCGCTGCCGCCGCCACATCGGGGCGCATCACCATGCCAGCGCCGCCGCCAAAGGGCGTGTCGTCAACGGATCGGTGCTTATGGTGTGAAAAATTCCGAATGTCCAGTGTCTCCAGCGACCAAATTCCAGCTTGGCGCGCACGCTCGAGGATCGAGACGCCGAGCACGCCGGGAAACGCGTCCGGAAAAAGGGTAAGGACAGAGGCCTGGAAGGTCATCGCGGGCTTAAAGCGCAAATTTTCCACAAGCGCAAAAGGGCGTGTTCATTCGGCCTGGCTAGAACAGTGGGATGGAACAGACACGTGACTTTCTCAAAGGCTTTGGCCTTGGCCTCGTAAAGATTGTCATTTTCCGGCTGGTGTTTACCGGTGCGCGGGTGGTGGGGCTGTTCGGTTTCCTCGCGCTCATCTGGTGGAAGCCACACATTTTCGGCCACCCCTATGCCCCCTTCATCGGCATCGGACTGGTGGTCGCAGGCGGAATCGCTTGGCGGGCACGCGACAAGATGCGGTTTTCCAAGACTTTGACCTCTGGCGGATGGAACGACCTCGGCGTAGACGAAAGCCATGGGAAGCGCGTTCAGAACTGAGGTTGTCGGCACCGAGGCCGAGCCGCTGGTGATCATCGACGATTTTGCTGAAGAGCCAGAGGCGCTGTTCGAGACCGCGTGTGCGCAAGCCTATTCACCTCGCGGGGTGCACTATCCTGGCGTTCGTGCGCAGGCCGATCCCGCTTACCTCGGCGCGCGGATGGACCTCTTGAAGGAAGTTCTCACGGACGTGTTCGACATGCCCCGGGGCGCGGCGCTGGTGGAATGTGCGTTCTCGCTTGTGACCACACCGCGCGACGCGCTGACGCCGATCCAGCGCATCCCCCATTTCGACAGCACGGATCCGGGGCGCCTCGCCCTCCTGCATTATCTTTGCGACGAGCGCGGCGGCGGCACGGCCTTCTACCGCCACCGGGCGAGTGGGTTTGAGACGATCTCTCAGGACCGCCACAGCGCCTATGGCGCAGCGCTTCAGAAGGAAGTCGATGCCCTGCCGGACTCGGGTTACGTGGATGGCGACACGGACCTTTTTGAGGAAACAGGGCGCGTGGCGGCGAGGTTCAACCGCATGGTGATCTACCGCGGCTACAGGCTGCACTCAGGGGTGATCCCGACAGGCCTGCCGCTCTCATCCGAGCCACGAGAGGGGCGCCTGACGGTGAACACCTTCCTGCAAGGGCGTTAGCTGGCCGTATCAGAGTGTCTGGGCGACACCGACCTCACGCGTCAGGCTGGGCCGTCACTTCCTCGATCGGGATCGCATAGTGGCGGTTGCAGAACTGGCAGTTGATCGACAGCGTCCCGTCGGGCTCGACAAGGTCGCGCAAGCCCGCATCGGACAATCCTGCCAAGGTCCCGCGCAGGCGTTCCTCATTGCAGCTGCACGCATCTGTGAGCGCCTGGGGCGCGGCCATGCGCACACCGGTTTCGTGAAATAGCCGGTAAAGCAGCCTGTCGGGCCCGATTTCGGGCGAAATCAGCTCTGCATCGGTTACGGTGGAGAAGAGGGCCTCGGCCGTTTCCCACGCCGCTTCCGTGTCGCCGCGCGCTGTGTCTGCGGCCACTTTCTGGATCAAAAGGCCGCCGCCGCGCCACTGGCTCCCCTCGCCGGGCGTAGTCAGTTCGCCCACCGCCAGGGAGATGCGCGAGTCGACCTGTTCGGACTGGCGGAAATAGTCCTCAGCGCATTCAGCCAGCGTGCCCTTCTGGAGCGGAACGACGCCCTGATAGGGCTGCATGGAAGGATCATCGTGGATAATGATGAGGCCGAGCACGCCATTCGGCCCGAACAGCTGGGGCATGTGCGGGCGCGCGCCTTTGTTAACGCGCATCAGTTTGCCCCATTTTTCGGCATCCCTTCGAATGTAACCGCGCAGGTCTCCGTTGACTGAGTACTCCGCTGCCAGAAGCGAGACCGGCCCATTGCCTTCGGCCTGGACCAGGACGCGGCCTTCGAACTTCATTGCAGAGCCCACGAGCGCGGCCAGCATCAGCGCTTCGCCGAGCAGGCGCGCAAGCTCGGCGTCATAGTCATGGCGCTTCAGGATCGGGTCGAGACTCGCCGCGCCGAGCCGCGCGATCCGCCCACGCACGGGCTCGCCTTCGGTCTGGAAGGCGGCGACCATGTCTTCAAGGGAGGAGTCCCGGCCTAGAGTTTGTTCAGGCACCATTTGAGAATTGCTTTCTGCGCATGGACGCGGTTCTCCGCCTCGTCGAACACCAGGGACTGGGGCCCGTCGATCACGTCGGCGTCCACTTCCTCGCCGCGATGGGCCGGAAGGCAGTGGAGAAACCGCGCCTCGGGTTTTGCCAAGTCCATCAAATCGGTCGTCACCGCGTAAGGATCAAGGACGCTGAGGCGTTCATCTGCATCTGCATCGCCCATGGAGACAAACGTATCGGCAATCACGACGTCTGCGCCCGCCGCCGCTTCCTCAGCCGAGTCATACAGCGCAATGCGGGCCTGGAGGTCGCGGGCGAGTTCAACGTCTTCCTCATCAGGCGCATAGCGCTCGGGCGTGCCGATCGCGAGCTCGAAACCGAACTTGGCGGCAGCATGGATGAAGCTCGAGCAGACATTGTTGCCATCGCCAACCCAGGCAAGGCGCGCACCCTGCAGGTCGAGCCCGTGTTCTTCGAGGGTGAGAAGATCTGCCAGGATCTGGCAGGGGTGGGAGCGATCGGTCAGCCCGTTGATAACGGGCACATCTGCGGCCGCGGCGAAAGCCTCCACATCGGCATGGTCATTGGCGCGGATCATCACGGCATCGACATAGCGCGACAGAACGCGGGCCGTGTCCTCCACCGTCTCTCCGCGCCCGAGCTGCATATCGCCTGCAGACGCGACGATGGCGCGCCCGCCTAGCTGGCTCATGCCGACATCAAAGGAAAAGCGGGTGCGTGTGGAGGATTTCTCGAAAATCATTGCGAGCACATGGTCGGCGAGCGGCGCACCGGCATCCACTCGGCCTTTCGGCCAGCCTTTGCGGGCAGATTTGGTGGCGCGGGCATCGTCGAGGATCGCACGCAGGTCCGGCGCAGGAATGTCGATGAGATCGAGGAAATCGCGTTTGGACATGCTCTGGAGCCCCCTGTTGCGCGCGCACTTAATCGCGCCGGGGCGGAGCGCGCAAGCCTCTGCTCAGATGCTGAAAACCGCCAGGATCGATGCGATCGCCGAGACCGCCGTGAACATCAGCGAGAGCGATACGGCCACAATCCTCTGGGACTTCTTCTTCTGGCGCACGCCAGGCGGGGATTCGCTGCGCTTGCGCGGCGCAAGCGTCCAGGAATTGGTGAGGAAGCCCGCCGCCGCGAGACCCGACAGTGTGGCCGAGCCATAGGCGCCTGCGATCGCCGCGAGGGCGCAGGCGGCCAGCAGGATCACGGCAATCTGGCCCGACGCGTCCTTCAAGAGTTGGCGCACATGCCCGTCCGCCCGGCTGTAGTCCAGCCGATCAAAGGAGCAATTCGGCGCGGCGATGCAGGCGATCCATGCCGCACCTGTCGCAAGGGCTGAGGCAGCAACGGCGAACCCGCCTGCGGTGGACTGGATGGTCTCGAACATGGCGCCTGTTTCGTGCAGTTCGCCGCGTCGGGCAAGCTCAGGCGAACACCGCCACGGTCTGCCGGCCGACCAGGACCGGGTCGCCACTGGCGGACCAAAGCGCCATGGACTGGCTGGAATACCCGTCGCGCACGGTCTGGGCGGTGTGGCGGGCGAGGAACCAGCCATCGTCGGCGGTGATCTCTTCGGTCAGGAACTCCGCCATCCAGGTCATCGAGCTGATCGGCGCGGGAGTTTTCATCATGCCCATCGCTGCGGGCGGAGGCGCATCGGCCAGGGCCAGCACCGCAGTCGGCGAATACAGCACCGACTCATCCTTGTGGCGCAGCCACAGGCCGACGTCGGGTTCAGCCGCCCCAGCCATTGGCCGCGCGCCCTGTGCGAGGCGCATATTGAAGTGGCGTGTGAAGTTCGGCCTGGCCTCGGGATTGGGGAACAGAGGCTCGCTGTCGGTCGGTGCGGGAACGCCGCCGGGCATCGGCAGGTCCTGAAATGCCAGATTGCTTTCGCGCTTCACCCCGAACGCGAAGATCGAGCGCGCAGCCAGTCCGCTTTCGCCCACGGCATCGACGTTGACAAAGACGCTGTTCTTGCCGCGGCGCAGAAGGCTCGGTGAGATTACGAGATCACCGCCAACGGGCCCGATGAACGCCACTTGTGCAGACCGCACCGGCACGTCGCGAGCGATCTCCTTGGCTGCCTCCAGGCTGAGCGCTGCGGTGAGCCCGCCATAGGTGGTGCGCCCTTGCATCCAGTCGGCGGGAATGTGGGCTTCGATCCGGCCCTGAGGTCCGCGGAGCAGCTCGGCAAGCAGTTTTGTAAACGATGTCTCGGTCATGGGGGCCCAAATAGACGCTCAGTCGGTCCAGTCCAGAGGCCCCGAGACAATGAAGTTCACCATGATTGTCTCGATGTCACCATCGTCATAGACAAAGATTGGATAGCCACCACCTGGCATCTGGTGGCCTTCCTCCATCGTGTCGGTCGATATGAAGGCGATCTGATCACCACCGGGCGAATAGGCAGCAGCCGCCAAAGGATAGCCGTGATTGTGCAACCGCTTGGGTGCGCCTGACCCCATATCCATTTCCCACAGCGCGCTGTTGAAGATAAAGGCCACCCTGTCACGCCGGGGGTGTGCATCCATGCCCCAGATCGGACCATTCAGGCGGCCATCATCGATCCGCTCCACAGACTTCAAATTCCGCTTGGCCTTATAAATGCCCCAGCCTGTCTCCGCATTCAGGCCGGACATCACAAGCCGGTTGTCCCTGGTCCAGGTGCCATTGCCCAGCCCCTTGAACTCGGCGACCTTCTTGCCGTCACGGTCGAACACCAGCGTCGCGCCATAGGTCTTGCGCAGAAGCCCATACGTGTCGCCGGGCTCCTTAGGCGCAAGCAGGGCGGTATTGGTGATTGAAACGTATTTCCCGTCAGGACTTATGGCAGGCGCATAGACGTCTGGCGTGATGACATCCAGGTCGTAGCACTCGGACACATCGCTCGTGAAACCGTCGACATCGACGACGGACAGTTTGATCGACAGCGGACCGCACTGCGACAGGTAGGCCAGGTCGCGCCCCCAAGTTGACGGATAAACGCCATCCGCGGCGACCACAGGGCTCAATCGCCGGAGGTCCATCGACATGACCTGAGGCGCCTCCAACGGCTCTGCACTGTTGAAGTAGAGCGTTCCGGACAATCGCTTGGATGTCGTCGCCGAGCCGCTATTTGCGCTGCCGTCGCCGTTTTGATCTGACGCTCCGTTCCCGCCGCCACATGCGGCGAGCACCAGCAAAAATAGTGCTGGCACAATCATTTTCAGCATGACCGTCCCCCCGAGTTTTCACGCGAAGATGTGCCAGCGACCGGTGAAGACGTCTAGTTTGTTTCGCCGGACGCAGACTCGGTTTCCAGCGCGTCGAAGGAGCTTTCGAAGTTGCGCTTGGATTCCAGCGTATCGGTCATCTCACGGATCTTGGCGATCAGCGCCTCAGACGAGCCGTTCGTACGGTCCAGAAGCGCCAGGAACTGCGCGCGTTGCTCGATCGCCAGCCAGAGGAGATTGCCTTCAATGTTCAGCGCCACGTCCACCACCTGATAGTCCCCATCGCGGTTCAGAACGCGCCAGCGCACATCCATGGCAGGACCGCCCTCGCGGGGGATACGCGTATTCACGATCGAATCGCGCGGTGTGCGGTCAAATGAGCCAATCACTTCGACGCTTTCGCCGCGATACCGGTCGAGTTCGTTCTCATACACAGCCAGCGCATAGGTGCGGAAGGCCTCGCGATACTCCGCCAGCTCGGCCTCATCGAAGGTGCGCGCATAGCGCCCGATGACGAAATTCGAAACCGCGTTCAGGTCGGTGAACTGGTCCATGTAGCGCTCGAATGCGGCGGTGCGGGCTTCAGCATCCAGTGACGGATCATTGAGCGTGCGCAACACTTCGTTGGCATTCTCTTCGACATACGTCTCCGTGGCAGCATCTGCGAAGGCAGCGCCAGCGATCAAGGCTGCGCCGGCGGACGCGGCGATGAGGCGAGTGAATATGGCTTTCATCATGGGGACCCCCCCTGTCTCTTTCCTGTGACGGTTATTCAAAATCATCGAAATCGGGCAAATCTGTGTACGGGTCTGCTTCTTCCTGCCCATTGCGAATTTCTGCCTTCCTCTGCGCGGTGTATGTGCGGCGCAGGGCGATGTAGGGTTCGGGCTGCTCACGCAGCTGCTGCAGCGCCGGATCGAGTGCCACGCGGGCGTTGAGAGCCCCCAGAACGCCGCGCGAGACGGCAATTGTCGTGCGCGTGTCGTCATCTCCCACCACGGCTTCGTAGTTCAGCGGATCGAAGGCAGCATCCACGCCGCGGCCCAGCCCATCACGCAGATTTGATGGCCCCAGCAGGGGCAGAACCAGGAATGGGCCTTCAGGAACGCCCCACACGCCAAGGGTCTGGCCGAAGTCTTCATTATGGCCCGGACGGCCAAGTTCGTGTTCCGCCGGGTCCATGATGCCGCCCACGCCAAACGTGGAGTTCACGAGAAACCGGAACAGCGTATCGCCTGCGCGCTTCGGCTCGCCCTGCAGAACGTCATTGGCGAAGACCACAGGGCTCGACAGGTTGGACAGAAAATTGCTGACACCTGTGCGGAAGAACTGCGGGGTCACGGTCTCATAGGCACTGGCCGTTGGTCCGATCACAGCCTTATCGGCCGCCTCATTGAACGCGAACACTTGCCGGTTCAGCGGCTCAAAAGGATCGTAAACACCTTCATCCTGAGAAGAAGGTGTGCTCGTGCATGCGCCAAGGGCAGTCGTCAGCATCAAGCCGAGGGTGAGAGCGCGCAACATAGTCCAGAATCCTTCTCGCTGCCTCGCATATGCGGTCGAGCTGAACCTGCGACAACACCTGCAACAAACGTGTCATACGAGCGATGAGTGAGCGTGGTTTCAAAGTAACAGGCTTGCCTGACATATAAAAATATCTTTATATCTGTATATGGCAGGCTCGCTCGAAGACATAGTCCAGCGTTTCCGCGCGGCAGCAGAGCCGACGCGGCTACGTATTCTCGCGCTTCTGGCCCGGGGCGACCTGGCAGTGGGCGAGATGGTCAGTGTGCTCGGCCTCAGCCAACCGCGCCTGTCCCACCAATTGAAGATCCTCACCAATGCCGGACTGGTCACGCGTTTGCCTGAGGGCTCCTGGGTGTTCTACCGCGCCGCCGCGCAGGGCCCGTGCGCCGAAGTCATCGAGCTCGCCCTGTCACAGGCCGACCTCTCGAGCGGGGATTTCGCCCGCGACGCCAACCAGCTGTCCGAGATCCAATCGCGGCGTGCGACGCAGGCCGCACAATACTTCGACTCGATTGCTGACACGTGGGACACAGTCCGCGGACTGCATTTCTCCAACACCGCGATCGAAGATGCGCTGATCTCGGCCGTCGGCACTGGCCCTTTCCGCCAAGTGATCGATGTGGGCACGGGCACGGGCCGAATGCTCACTCTGCTCTCGCCGCTGGCCGAGCGCGTCGAAGGCCTCGATCTCAGCCACCAGATGCTCACCGTGGCGCGCGACAACCTCGCAAAGGCCGGCATCACGAACGCCTATGTGCGCCACGGCGATGCCAGCGCCATGCCGTTCGAGGATGGCTCGGCAGACCTGATCGTCCTGCACCAATTGCTCCACTTCATCGATCAACCCGCCCGGGTTTTGCAGGAAGTCGAGCGCGTCCTGGCGCCGGGCGGCAAGCTCGCCATCATCGATTTTGCGCCCCATGCGCTGGAGTTTCTGCGCACCGACCATGGCCACAGGCGGCTCGGCATTGCTGATACAGCGCTCGAGGAATGGGCCGCCGGCACGGAGCTGATGCCCAAATGCGTCGAGCGATTCGATCCACCAGAAGGCCGGGCCAATGGCCTGGCGGTCTGTATCTGGGTGGCATCGGCGCCCGGAACCCTGACACCCCTGAGAGAGGAGGCCGCGGCATGACCGTGATGTCGATTGCACAGCGCCAGAACGCAGCGGCGCCGACCGTCTCGTTCGAATTCTTCCCGCCGAAAAATGAGGTGATGTCCGAGCGGCTGTGGGAATGTGTACGCCGACTGGAGCCCATGGCGCCGAAATTCGTCTCCGTCACCTATGGCGCAGGCGGCTCCACGCGCGAGCGCACCCACGACACCGTGCGGCGCCTGTCGCGCGAGACCAGCCTGACGCCCGCCGCACACCTGACCTGCGTGGATGCCACAAAGGAAGATGTGCACGAGGTGGCTGAGGACTATTGGCAGGCCGGCGTGAAACACATCGTGGCCCTGCGCGGGGACAGTCCAGATGGGATGGGCGAGCCGTTCAAGCCACATCCCGGCGGATATGAGAGCTCCGTCGATCTCGTGCGCGGCCTGCGCGCCCATCGCCCGGAACTGGGCAAGTGTTTCGAGGTGTCCGTTGCGTGTTATCCCGAGCAGCACCCTGAAAGCCGCAGCTGGGATGGCGATCTCGACATCCTCAAGGCCAAGCAGGATGCGGGCGCAGACCGCGCGATCACGCAATTCTTCTTCGAGCCTGACGTGTTCCTGCGCTTTCGCGACAGGGTTGCCGATGCCGGCATCACCCT
>JBCBGD010000002.1:32496-33972 GCA_038527085.1 Pseudomonadota bacterium
CGCGCGATCACGCAATTCTTCTTCGAGCCTGACGTGTTCCTGCGCTTTCGCGACAGGGTTGCCGATGCCGGCATCACCCTGCCGATCGTGCCGGGCATCATGCTGCAGCCAAATTTCAAGGCGCTGAAGCGCATCGCTAAGCTCTGCCAGGCGAGCCTGCCCGACTGGCTTTGCACGCTTTATGACGGCCTCGACGATGAGAGCGACACACGCGACCTGATCACGGCGAATGTCGCCGCTGAGCTCTGCCATCGCCTTGCCGAGCAGGACGTCGACACGTTCCACTTCTATACGCTCAACCGCGCCCAATTGGCGCTTTCGACCTGCCACCTTCTCGGCCTGAAGCCGGCCGAGACCAAACAGGAGGCGGCGTAGTCTGATGGGCGTCCTGAACACACTCTCCGATGAAGCGCGCGATCGCATTCTCATCCTTGACGGCGCGATGGGCACGCAGATTCAGAGCTTCGACTTTGATGAGGCGGCGTTCCGCGGCGAGCGGTTTGCCGACTGGGAGAGCCCGCTCAAGGGCAACAACGACCTGCTCAACCTGACTCAGCCGGACGCCATTCGCCAGATCCATAAGCGCTACATCGCAGCGGGCGCGGACCTCATAGAGACCAATACCTTCTCTGCCACCACCATCGCCATGGCCGACTATGGGATGGAGGCTCTCGCCGATGAAATCGCGGCGGACGGCGCGCGGCTGGCGCGCGAGGCGGCTGATGAGTCGGGACGACCCATTGCGGTACTCGGCGCCATCGGGCCCACCAACAAGACCCTTTCGCTGAGCCCGGATGTGAATGATCCCGGCTACCGGGACGTGACCTTCGAGGACGTCCGCGCCGCCTATGAGGCCCAGGCGCGCGCCATGGCACCTCATGTTGATGCGCTGCTGATCGAGACCGTGTTCGATACACTGAACGCGAAAGCGGCGATCAAGGCGGTGTTTGACGCCGATCTCGGCCTGCCGATGATCATTTCCGGCACAATCACCGACGCTTCAGGGCGCACACTTTCAGGCCAGACCGCTGAGGCGTTCTGGTATTCGGTGCGCCATGCCAAGCCCTGGGCCGTGGGCCTCAATTGCGCCCTCGGCGCCGACGCCATGCGCCCGCACATCGCCGCCATTTCGAAGGTCGCTGACACGCGCATCATCGCCTATCCGAATGCGGGCCTGCCGAATGCCTTCGGCGAGTATGATGAGACGCCTGAGCAAACCTCCGCCATGCTGGGCGAATGGGCGGCCAGCGGGCTTGTGAACATCCTTGGCGGCTGCTGCGGCACCACGCCGGCCCATATCGAAGCGATCGCTGCCGCCGCCAAAGGCAAGGCTCCACGCCAGGTCGCCGAGCCCAGCCCTGCCATGCGCCTGTCCGGCCTTGAGCCGTTTGAATTGGCGAGCTGAGAGACACGACCAATGGGCAAGACCTACGAGCAACTCGACGACCGCCTGACCGCCTTTATCGAAGCGCAGAA
>JBCBGD010000003.1:0-33023 GCA_038527085.1 Pseudomonadota bacterium
CTCAAGCGTTGACCTTGCGAACGACATCCGAAAGCGCGGCCGCCAGGCTGAGGCTTTTGAAGACCGCGTTGCCTGCGGAGCTCGGCTGCTGGAGCTTGCCAGGCCAGGCGACAGGCTGATCATCATGGGCGCACGAGACGATACGTTGAGCGAGTTCGCGGCTGAAATTCTGGAGCGGCTGCGCGGCCGCGAATCCGGAGAATGATGCAAAAATGTCTCACATTTGAGACATGTCAGTCGACAGGCGAAAACACGGTTGTCGAAGGTGCTTGAATCCTATTTTCCCTCCACAAGCCGAGAGATATGAAACGCACCAGGCTGTAATAAATGTGCCAGTTCGCGCAGGGCTTTCCTGCTGTGGTGCACCAAGGGAAAGCATCAGGAGTCCCCATGAAAATTCAACTATTGTCGACCAGCGCGCTCATTCTGGGCAGCGTGATGGCCCCGGGCGCCTTGGCCCAGGACGCCGAAGAGGCGGAAACGCGCACGTTGCAGACCGTCACAGTGACGGCAACGAAGCGCGAGCAAACGCTGCAGGACGTGCCAGTGGCCGTTTCCGTGGTCGATGACAGTGTCATCGAGAAGGCTGAGATCCTTGATCTGGCTGATCTTCAATCTGTTGTGCCGTCCTTCCAAGTTGGCCAGCTGCAATCCTCGGCAAACACCAACTTCATCATTCGCGGTTTCGGCAACGGCGCGAACAATGCCGGTATCGAGCCTTCGGTCGGTGTCTTCATTGATGGTGTCTACCGCTCGCGCTCGGCGGCTCAGATCGCTGACCTGCCCAACCTTCAGCGCGTTGAAGTCCTTCGCGGCCCTCAATCCACGCTGTTTGGCAAGAACGCCTCGGCGGGTGTGGTGTCGATCGTCACCCGGCGCCCCGAGTTCGACTTCGGCGGCAATATTGAGGGCACGATCAGCAACTTCGATGGGTACCGCGCGAAGGGCTATGTGACCGGCCCGATCTCAGACACGGTCGCGTTCTCTCTTGGCGGCTCCTACAACAGCCGTGGCGGCTACGCGAGAGACCTCGCCTCGGGCGATGAAACCAACGAACGCAATCGCTATGGCATTCGCGGCGAGTTGCTCTTCACGCCGGCTGAGAACATCGATTTCAGGCTGATCGGCGACTATGACGTGATCGATGAAGTCTGCTGCGTTGCGGCAAACTTGATCAATGGCCCGACGGGAGCGATCATCCAGGCCCTTGTGGATCCAACAGGTGCGACGCCGGGCATCGTTCCTGAAGATCCATTCTCTTACGAAGTGGCGTACAATTTCCCGTCCACGAACGAGATCGACAATGGCGGCATCTCCCTGCAGGGCGATATCGAATTCGATGGCTTCACGCTGACCTCCATCAGCGCGTTCCGCCAATCGAACCGTGAGACGAATGCTGACTCCGATTTCACAGCTGCGGACCTCGTGAGCCGCAACTTCGAAGACGTCTCGATCGAGACTTTCACGCAGGAACTTCGCCTGACGTCAAACACCGATGGTCCGGTGGCCTGGCAGGTCGGCGCGTTTTATTTCGACGAGACCGTGGAAATCGACAACGCTTTCTTCTATGGCAGCGATTTCCGGGCCTATGGCGATGCTCTGGTGGCCGCGCTTGGCGCACCTGGCGCCCTCAATGACATCGAAGCCGGCCTTGGCCTTACGCCTGGCACCGTATTTCAGCAGGCGGGGCAGGGTCTCGTCGAAGAGTTCGGCCAGGACAACACGGCCATCTCTGTGTTTGGTACGCTGGACTTCGACCTGTCCGACCGCCTCACGGCGACTGTTGGATTGAACTACACCAACGATGAAAAGGACGCTTTCGGAAACATCACGTCCACGGACGTATTTTCAGGTCTGGATCTGGTGAACTTCAGCTATCTTGCTGGCGTTGCTGGACAGCTCGGCGGACTGGGCATCAACCCAGCCGACCCAGCTCAGGTGGGCGCTTTCATTCAGGGCAATCCCCAGGCTTATGCCCAGATTCAGCAGGGTGTGCTCGCTGGCGCGACGTCTACCGCCAATCCGCTTCTGGGATTGCGCGACTTCCAGTTCCTGCCGCCTTTCCTCGGCTTCCCGAATGCTGCCGAGAGCGGGTCAACCAATGACGAGGACGTAAGCTACAATTTGCGTCTGGCGTATGATGCAACTGACAGCGTCAACGTCTACGTGTCCTACGCCACGGGCTTCAAAGCCTCGTCTTGGAACCTGTCGCGCGACAGCCGGCCTCTGTCATCGGCATTCACGCCTGGCGCCACGGTGGTCGATCCGTTCACGGGTCAAGTGCTGCTAACGCCCCCGCCATCGCCAGTCTTCAATGCCGGTCTTGCTGTGCCAAACCTTTCGACGGGTACGCGCTTCGCCGGGCCCGAGGAAGCAGAGGTGATCGAAATCGGTGTGAAGGCCGCGTTCGACAGATTTGCGATCAACCTGGCTCTCTTCGACCAAACGATTGAAGGCTTCCAGTCAAACGTCTTTACCGGAACGGGCTTCGCGCTCGCAAATGCTGGTGAGCAATCGACCCAGGGTCTTGAGGTCGACATGACCTGGAACCCCATCGACGCGTTGACACTCAGCTTTGCCGGTACGTTCCTTGATCCGAACTATGACTCCTTCGAAGAGTCGGCCATCGGCGATATTTCCGGGACGACCCCATCCGGCATCGCGGAAACGTCGACCTCTACGGCCGCCCTCTACGAATGGACGCTCGGCAATGGCTGGGACGCATTCGTTCGTGCCGATTGGCAATATGAGAGCGACAATGACTTCTTTGACGGTGGACCCACGGCGCCGAACAACATCTTGTTCGACGACGCGTTCACCCGCGAAGTGGACCAGTGGAACGCATCCCTCGGCTTTACCACTGAAGGCGGTCTCGGCGTCACGGTTTGGGGACGCAACATCTTCGAACATGAGCGTATCACCACCGCCTTCCCGTCAGTGGCCCAGGCCGGCTCGATCTCTGGCTACCCTAACCAGCCGAGAACCTACGGCGTGACTGTGCGCCAAACCTTCTGATCCGGCGTTCCGCTGTAAGGAAGGCTGTCACAGTTAGCGCCCGCACTTCTGAAGAGTGCGGGCGCTTTTCATTTTTAGGTAGATCTTCTGATATCTCGTTGATCGTGCGCGCCGCCGGTAGGTTTTTCGATCATTGAGTTGAAGTGTGCCGGATAACAAGCCAGTTGTCTCTTGGGGGACACTTCGAAATCCAAGGATCTCCGGATCCATGGTCGACTGCCATCCACGTCGCCTCATCCTTCTTTAGGACGAACCTCATTCCAGCGGTGCGGAATCGTTATGGAGTAGACCGGAAAATGGCTGATGGTGACGGTTCACCATGACATGGATCGTAGAGATTCAGGTAGGTGGCTGAGCGGTCAACGGAAGGCCACGATCACTTCAGAGACGTCTTTCTCCGGCGAGTTCCACTGCGGCGGCACGCGATAAAAAAGATGGGCGGGAATGAATCCCGCCCATCTTCAATCGTCGAGAGCGCTGCGCTCAGTTGCTCACGAGTTGCTCGGCGTTTTGGTAATGATGTTGTTGCACTTGTCGGACGCCAGATAGTCCTCAATCAGCGTGAGCGATTGCCTGTGCCATTCCGGCCACCAGGGAAGCTGGTGCCACATGTTTTCGATTTCCACATACTCCACGTCCGCACCAGCGCCTCGCATGGCGTCGTAAAACTGGCGCGAGTGGTACGTGTCAGCCTGACGATCGTGGCTACCGTGATAGAGCAAGATCGGAATGCTCGCGTTTCTGACGTTTTCGATGGGGTCCATTCCATCCACGGTCCGGCCCTGGAACGCACGCTGAATTCTGTTGTTGCCCCACAGGTTCGACAGGCGATCGAGGTTTGACACGCCAGCGCCCGAGATTGCGCACTGATACGGACTGTCGGGGCGCACCGATGCGGCAATGGCCGCGAAGCCGCCATAGGAATAGCCGAATATGGCAACCTTCTCGGGATCTGCGATGCCTTCCTCGATGAGCCAATAGGCGCCATCGTCCTTGTCGTCCTGCATCTTCTGGCCCCACTCACCGTCACCGGCTTTCCAGAGCGTCATGCCGACGCCATCGGAGCCGCGATACTGTGGTTGAAGCACTGCGATGCCACGGGTGGTCAAAAACGGCACCCAGCCGGAATAGTCCCATCCCATGTAATCACGCGACCACGGGCCGCCATGGGGATGAATTACCGTGGGAATAGGGCCGTCGCGATCCTTGTCATAGCCCGCCGGAAGGCTCAGGATCGCAGGTATTGCGAGCCCATCACGTGCCTCATATGTCACCCACTCAGCCGACGGCATCGTCTCGCGATCGACCCAAGGCATGAATTGGCCGAGGATCCGAAGAGAGCCGTTCTCGAAGAGATAGTACTCATATGGGCGCGTGCTTGAGTGCACAGTGACCATCGCGCGGCGGGTTCCGTCATCTCCAGTGTACGTATCGGAGACTGTCACCTGCTCCCCGGGAAATTGCTCCTTCAGATTGTCTAGCACCGGACCCCAGTATTCATGCACGGAGAATTGCTCGTTGCCCGGTCCCCCGATCGATACACCGCTGACCTGTGGGTATTCGCCATCGTCGCGTCCAAAACTCACGCTGTTAATGTCAAAACCAGGCACGGCAAACAACGGTTCGGGATCCCAAGACCTGCTGTCGGTATTGTACACACGGGCCTCAGTGAATTCGGTTCCACGGTTTGTGACAATGACCACTCGGTTGGGAGAACCGTCGAAGCCTTCAATGCTCATGGTCACGCGATTGACGATGTCGTTGTCCAATTCAGCGTGATGCTCCCAGTTCGACCGGGCATTTCCTCGAATGTACGTCTTCACGACGTAGCTCCCGCCACCTGACTCAAGTTCCTGCTTGATCAAGAGGTCGCCAGTCACGGGATCAACACCGCCGGAAATGAACGAGCTGTCTTCGCCGGATTCCGCAACATTTCTTTTTCGGCCCGTGCGAGCGTTGATTTCGTAGATTTTTTGGTTCGTGAAGGTAGTGGATTCGATATAGAAGCGGTTGGGATCTTCAAAGTCGTCATAGAAGATACTGAAGGATAAAGCCCTGTCAGAACCACGCCCCGTGCCTTGTCGGCGCAGGGGCTCTTCAATGTCTCCGCCGTCCAGGTCTGAGATATAAAGCTTTGATTGCCATCGCTTGTAACTTCCTGACTGGTAGGTGTCGCGTGCAACGAAAATCAGCTTATCATTTCCAAGAAAGTCGACGAACTGAAAGCGCATTTCCTTTGTTGGTATCCAGATTGGCCTTTCTTCAAGGGCATCGGTCTTCCAAACGGATATTACCGGCCATTTCTGCCCGGGAGCGGCAACCAGTCCGACAATATGTTTGCCGTCCGGCGAAAGGCTCACGCTCTCTATGGCGGGAAAGCGTTCAATCGCTTCAATTGGTAACACCTCTGCATGGACGCTGGCCTCGCACATGAAAACTGCACTGGCCATGACCGCCGCGGCGGCTGCCAGTCTCGGTAACTTAAACACCACGAAATTCCCTCACATTCTGGTTATCTACGGTCGACATCGTTCTTTTCGAAAATTCGACAAGGCGGACAGAAATGCAAGGTTTCCGCTGCCTCTAGCTTGGTTGTGCGGGGGAAAAAATGTCTCTTTCATGACACAGTTATGACAAAAACTTCCATGTTGGCCCGATAAAATGAAGCTGGCGCTTGAGCCGATCACGCAACTTCACAAGAGTGTGATGCACGGCAAAATGGCCGAGCAAGGTAAGGGCTTTCAAATGAAATTCAGCGAGAAGAAGCTGTCGCTTTTGGCATCGACGGTTTTTGCGAGTGCGGCAATTGCGTTTTCCAATCCGGCCTGGGCTCAGGAAGAAGAGGCGCCCGCGACGGACGAGCAATCCGATGCGACCGAGCGCGTCGACACCACAGAAGACGATGAGCAACAGCTGCGTCAGGACAGAATCACGGTTACCGGATCGCGTCTGCGCCGCAGTGAATTTACCGCTTCCTCGCCTGTGCAGATCATCACCAGTGAGACCTCAACGCTGCAAGGGCTCGTGTCTGCAGCAGAAGTCCTGCAATCTTCGTCGGTTGCTGCAGGCTCCGGACAGATCAACAATACTTTCACCGGGTTTGTTGTCGACGGCGGGCCAGGGATCGACTCTGTTTCGCTGCGTGGCCTGGGCGCCCAGCGTTCGCTTGTCCTACTCAATGGACGCCGGATGCCCCCCGCTGGGGTCGGAGGTACCGTTGGTCCTGTCGATCTGAACATTCTTCCGAATTCGATTATCAATCGGTTCGAGATTCTCAAGGACGGCGCTTCGTCTGTCTACGGCTCGGACGCTGTGGCTGGTGTTGTGAACGTGATCACAAACGATGCGGTTGAGGGATTCGAGATCGGCGCATCTGCCGACATCTCCGAGTTCGGTGGTGCCGAAGAGTATGCTGTTTACGGAGCTTACGGCCAGTCGTTTGACCGTGGCGGCTTCACAATCTCGGCTGAGTACTATGAGCAGGAACCTCTGCGGTATGGCGACCGCAAAGACCTTCGCTGTCCTCAAGACCTCTATTTCAATGAGGATGGATCACGTGCGGACGCTGTCGATTCGCGAACGGGAGACTTCAAGTGTTTCCGCAGCCTTGAGGGTTATGTACAGACGTTCTATTCGCCGACCGCTCCGTTCGGACTTGCTGGTGGGTTCTACGGTTCGCGCGTTCCCGACCCAGAGGGCACAAACTTCGAAGGCATTCCTGGCTTCCGCTTCATCCCGTTTTTCGAGCGTAGCTACGACGATCCGCGCGACAACCGCGAGACAGCCATTTCGCCGCGCCGCCGGGCCACGGTTTTTGCCACAGGCCAGTATCGCCCAGCAGCCTTTGATACGACCGAACTTTACACTGAGCTTCTCTTCCACCGCCGGGAATCAGAGCAAGACAATAACCGTCAGTTCTTCCCTTGGTATCATCCGGACTCCTCAATTAACCCCTATGGAGTAGACAATCCGGCGTTTGATTTCGGGCCGCTGTTTGGGCTTGACCCGGGCCTTTTTGTTGCGCCGATTAACGGCTTTACCGCTCGTCCCATCGTACTGGTGCCTTTTGACCAATCCCAGGAAGTGGATGTTTACCGCGTCCTCGGTGGTGCTCGCGGCGAATTTACCGGCGAATTCCTGAATGGGTGGAGCTGGGATACGTACCTATCCTACTCTGCATCGGATGGATCGAACACACGCGATGTGATCCCGCTCGATCGCGTCGAGGCCGGAACGGGAACGATTGACGACGGGATCCTGCTCAATCCCGACGGTGTTTGCGGACCTTCAGCGCCAGCGGGCTGTGTTCCTTTAGACCTGTTTGCCACACCGGCATTGTTTGATGGTCAATTCTCACCAGAGGCGGCTGCCTACTACTTCTTGGAGGAGACACAGAACACCGACTACAACCAGACGATCTTCGAAGCGTCCATGACTGGTGATTTGTTCACACTTCCTGCAGGCGAGGTGGCCGCGGCCGTCGGTGTGAACTATCGCCGAGACGAAATCGACGACGTGCCTGGGGAATTCAGCATTGAGGGCAATGTCTGGGGCTTGTTGAGCGCCATTCAAACGGTCGGCGATGACAGCGTCTACGAGGTGTATGGCGAGATCGAGTTGCCTATCGTTCGCAACGAGCCGTTCTTCGAAGACCTGACGCTGAACCTATCAGGACGCTATTCTGATTATGACTCTGTGGGCGATGCGACCACCTACAAGGCCGGTCTGAACTGGCAGGTCAATCCGTCAATCCGTTTGCGAACGACTTACGGCACGTCATTCCGCGCGCCCCAGTTGTTCGAGCTCTTCCTTGGCAACCAGACGTCCTTCCTCAGCCAGGTCAATGTCGATCCATGCATCAACTATGGCAATGAAGGAGAAGACGGGGCTTTCATTGTCGATGAAACTGTTCGGATCAACTGTGCCGCCGACGGCCTCGCGCCGGACTTCGGCGGGGGCACAAGCTCAGCAGAGATCACCACGGGCGGTGGCCTTGACCTTGAGCCTGAAGATTCGACGGCGGCTACGGTTGGCCTTGTTCTGACACCGGAGTTCTTCGATCTCTCGCTGGCAGTCGACTATTTCTCTATCGAGGTGGAAAACCAGATTTCGTCGTTCGCAGCAGGCGTCGTTGGCGCATGTTATGCGGATGAGGATTTCCGCTCCGAGCCGGGTTTTTGTGATCTGTTCACCCGGGTGCTCGATCCCTCGGCGGCTAATTTCGGTACCATCACGGATATCGATGGGAGCTTCCGTAACATCCCGACTGAAAGGACGTCTGGCATCGATATCACCGCCCGTTATGACCATGAGTTCGACTTCGGCGAAGTGGTCATCGATGCTCAGGCAACTTGGACTGAGGAGTTCGAGTCGCAGATCTTCCCTGGGGCCCCGTTCGAGGACTTTAACGGCCTCATCGGTGAGCCCGAGTGGGTCGGCAATGCTCAGACGCGCTTCCAAAGGGATGATTGGACACTCACCTGGACCCTCAACTACACAGGAGAGGCCAGCAACCTCGGCTTCGAGGGCGAAGATGGAATTGTTGATCCATTCTACGCTCCTGGCGCGATCAGCATCGCCGAAGTTGATGAGTTCATCACTCACGACCTCTCGCTTCGCCGTGAATGGGATCAATTCACCGCAGTCATCGGTGTTGGTAACATCTTCAACGCGCCGCCGCCGCGCATTTCCGCGGGCGATGACGCGGGATCTGCACAGCGGCTTGGTAACTTCCCGCTGAGTAGCCAATATCTGGATGGCTACATTGGCCGCTCGTTCTTCTTCACCCTGGAAAAAGAATTCTAGGGTTGAGACTGAACTCAGTTCGAAGGGCGGCCGGGCAATCGGCCGCCTTTTTTTATCCTGTGCTCGCGCTCTTCACAGCGGTGTGTGGGCGAACTCAGCTTCTGTTCATTTCCGGCTGTTCAGACTTAAAGTATATTTGGCGCGCGGAGAGGCAGGCATGACGAGACTATTTCTGGCTTTAGTGGTTTTCTGTGCTGCACTGCTTGCAGGTTGCGCTTCAACGGCCACGGGATCATCACGGTCCGCCCTGCTCGCGCATGAAGGACCGCTTCCCGCTGTGGATGTTGAGTTGCCCAGTGCGGGCACGTTGGTGGTCGTTCGATATCCAGCTATTTTGGAAAGCGATGCAGCAGACGCGTATTATTCTGCATATGTAAAGAACGCCTTCGGCGGGCGCGTAGGGGGCTCGGTTTACGGCAGCCCAGAGGCGCGCCAGGTCGCCGATGGTGTGTTTCTGAAATCCAACTACTTCGCCCAATCGATCTATCGCGAGCTATCAGAGCGGCTTCCTAAGGAAGGCGTTTTGTTGTCGCCCCATCGCGTCATCCTCGACGAGGACGGCACGCTGACATCGGTCCCGATCACTCAAGCTGAATCGCTCCCAAGCGCCCTTTCGGTCGATTTTGTCAGCTACAGCTTCCCTGATCCAGACCGCATGATGAACGCCGAACCTCTCACGTTCGGGGACCTGTTTTCGCCACTGGTCACGGTCCATGCTGACCATCGCGTGAGGACGCCCACCCATGGGGTGGTCCTCGCTAGCGCACCCCTGCTCGGTTCAAGCGGTGGCGCAGCGCGCGAGGATGCGATGAAATCGCTTTCTGCGCTGGAGCGCGGCAGCTTCGAAAGCGAAGCGCGCCCATTAGACTTCATCCATCACCTGTCCGGCGAAGGGTCATTGAGCGTGGCGTCGCAAGGCTTGTCGGTATTTTCCAAAGCCCATGCGGTTCAGGTCTATCCCCTCGAGAAAATCGTCATCGACCGCTACGCACTTCGGCAGATGAAGTTCTCGCCCAACACGCAGCTCGATCCGATTGAGCGGGCTTTTACTGGCGCGTTGGCGGACAGGATTGTGGCGCAGCTGGCAGGGCTCGATATCGAACGCGCGAGCATGGTGGGGCGGGCGGCCGCGATTGAGCGTTTCGACCCATCCCTGGCGGCATTGGCGCTGGTGGGCAGCGCAGACATGGACGTCCAGACGCGGTTGAGGTTTGCCGAGCGACTGCTCGAGGCCGAGCGGCGTTTTCTGGCCGTGCAGTCGAAAAAGATACACGAAGGTGTGTTGGCCGGAGAGATTGGTCAGCAGATGCGAGATGTCTTGGTGGCCGAGTTCGACCTTATTGAGCGCAGACGCCAGCTTGCGCGTCAGCAAAACATGGCCACAGCTGCTGCGATCGCGGGCGTCGTTGCTGCGGGGGCTGTGGCTGCCAATTCCGGCGACAATTTTGATGCGGGTGATTTTCTTGCCGTAGATCTGCTCTCCGACCTGGCTGTGATTTCGGCCATGCAAGCTTTCAACCTTAACAGCCAGAACAAGGCTGCGGGCGTCAATTTTCTTCAGTCGATGGTCCCGGCGCTCGAAGAGCAGATCACCGTTCAGGTGGAATTGCTCGATTCCAACGAGGCGATCTCAGCGATCCGGTTTGAAGACTTCCGTGGCATGCTTCAGGAGCGATACGCGAATAGTCAACGATCCATTGATTCGGTTTCAGCTCGCTGTGGATTTGTTAATCCAGATGCGGCGGGAAGGGGCGTCTGGCAGGGGGAGTGCGCTGGCGGACTGGCCGAAGGCGTGGGTGTCGGCGTGCTCAAGGCAGGAAAGAGCGCTATCGAGTATTTCGGACATGCCAGCGATGGCCAGCCGGACGGGCTTGGCTACATGATCATCCATGGAGACACCGGAAACATGGCCATCGAAGGCAGCTTCTTGAATGGAGAACCAGACGGCGTGATGAAAGTCTCTCGGGCAGGACAGACGAGCCGACAAATCGTCTTCAGGAATGGGCAGGAGGTTGGACCCGCGCCTGCGGGGCAGAAGGCGCCCGAACTCTTCAATGCACAATCCAACACGGAACTCGCCGCTTATGGAGACGTTTCATGACGCTTTCCAAAGCGTGGATGTTCCTGTGGTGTGTGTTGCTTCCCGCCTGTGCGACGGCCCAGACGTCTGAGGTTCCGCCTGCGGCCGCTGTGGCTCCGGCAGCGCCTGCAATCAAGACGCAGCAAGCTGCGGGAGATGTTGATATCCCGGAAATCAACCGGTTCTGCGCCACTCAAATGATTTCGCTGGCGGATGCTTCGCTGGAAGGGCGCCATCAGTTCTATGTACTCGTGAGGGAAGCTGGCCGGGGTGCAAACAACGGTTTTCTAGAAGCTCTCGATGCGTTTGGCGCGCAACAAATCTCGCGAGAGACTCCAGTGCTCCAGGTAGTCGAAGACACCGCGAACCCCGTCTTGCTTCAAGCCGCGCCCGCCGCAACCGTCTCGCAAATGGCTTATCTGATTGGATTTTCCAATGAGTGTGCAGATCTGCTCGAAGGGCAGATTGTGGCCCTCGAAGCGACGTCACCCGGATTGGCCAGCGGTACCTACAAGCAAGCCATTGGTGAGGACGCGATGTTCCTGAGATCCATGCTACTCGATGCGCTCTACAGGCTGAACGCTGACAGCGACCCCCGTCACGGTCAGGCGATTGCCGCCTATCAACGCGATCTCGTGGACCAGCGCGATGATATCGAATTCGCGGCATTTGATGCCGAACTTGCAGCGCTTGAAGATGAATTCGCCGGTGATCTGGACAGGCGCCTGGACCTCGCGAACACGGCCGTCGGAGAAAATGCCGAGGCGGTTGATGCAAAAGGCGCAGCTGCGGTGGCGCGCGCCCTTTCAGATGTCCAACGCGCAGAGGCGAACCAACGCATGGCCCGCATTCTGGCCGAGGTGCTGAACGGTTACAGCATCTCCTATTCGCCTTAGCTGCGCGTCCGGGCCGACCAGCCATGAAAACGCGCAAGCGGGACATCTCGATCTTCACCGTCTCGGCGCTGGACCTGTTTGCAGCAGCGCTAGGCGCGTTCATCCTGATCGTTCTGATACTCTTTCCCTACTACCAGCGGGGCGGCACGGACGTATCGATGGAGGAGCTCGAAGAACTCGTCCAGAAACGCAGGCTCGCCGCGTCGACGACCCAAACCGAAATGGCTGAGATTCGGGCGCTGGAGGCCGAGATCGCCCTGCTCGACAAGCAATACCGGACGGCCCAGGAGAACATCTCCGAGACCGAGGCGAAAATCCAAGAGGTGCTTGTCGCGGCGTCTGAAATCGAAATTCCAGATCCTCCGCCCATACCCGAACCCGATCCAGTGCCCGTGCCTGAACCACCTCGCAGCGTGAGCCGCGGCGTTGAGTTTTCCATCCTTGGCCTTGCAACCGATGAAAAGGACATCGCCATTGTGGTGGACATGTCCGGTTCGATGTCTGCCCACAGGGGCAAGGTGATCTCGGCGATCAATGAAGTGCTGGACCAGATGAAGCCCGACAACCGATTCGTCATCATCGGCTATCGCGGTGGGCCGACTTTCGACATGTACCCCCGCTCAGGCAGTCTCGTTCCAGCGAATGGCAGCAATCTGTCTGGGGCGCGGTCATTCGTATCGGGAATGTCGAGGCGCTTTGGCGGCGGCACCCCAACACAATCGGCATTGATGCGCGCAATCAACTCGCGCTCCGAAGCGATCATCCTGATGAGCGATGGTGCGCCCGATGATGGCAGTACAGCCGATATCGTCCGCAACATCACGACGATCAATCGCGGGCGCGCGGAGATCCACACCGTGGCGATCGGAGACTACACGGACGACCGACGCCTGACCCTGTTCCTGCAGGCCCTGGCGCGAAACAATCGGGGCGATTTCGTGGGGCGCGCGCGATGAAACGCAGGCCATCCCGCGAGATCGAGATCTTCTCCCTGTCAGCGATCGATCTGTTTGCAGCCGCCATGAGCGCGTTTGCGCTGCTGACAGTGGTTCTGATGCCGTACTACCAAAAGGAAATCGTAGAGCGCACGCCGGAGAACGCATTGTCAGACCTTTTGCGCGCCGCAGAAGACAGCGCTGTTGAGACCACCGAGCAGCGCAAAGCGCTTGAGTCGCGACGCTCTGCCATGGCAGCGAATGTGTCCGATATCCGTAGCGAGGAGACCGCCAAGCTGGCGGAATTGCGCGCGGCCGAGCAAACCTTGCTGGAAAAAAAGGCGGAAGCGGAGCGCGTCGTAGAGGTCCCTGAACCAGTCGCTGAGCAGCCTGGGCCCACGGAGCAGCCTGCACTGGTATCGTTCCGCTTCCTGGGCATGAAGACTCGCAAGGACGATATCGTGATTGCCTTCGATATGAACCGATGCATGGGCGGACATGAGCGTAGCTTGTCTGATGTCATGGAGCGGATCGTCAGTTCCTTGCAGGACAATCATCGCCTGAGGATCGTTGGATTCCAGGCTACTGACTCGGGGCCGCGAACCGTGTCCTGGCCATCAGGCGCTGGCATGCGCGCCGTGGACTCCGCAGCCAGCAGCCAGGCGCTGTCGTTCGCGAGCGGGCTGACGCGCCAATTGGGCGGATCTGCATCGATGCTTGACGCCTTTGACGAAATACTGGGCGGGCCGGGCGAAGCGGTGTTTCTTGTGAGCGATGGCCTGCCAAATCCAAGAGCTAACAATGGTCTCAGGCCGGGCCAGCTTGTCTCAGAGATCACGCGCCGCAATGGTGGGCGCAAGGAAATCCACACCGTCGTTGTCGGGAACTATTTTGATTATGAAGGCACTGTCGAATTCATGGAGTCTCTGGCCGCGCGCAATGGCGGCCAGTTTATGGCGTTGGCATCTGACTCTTCTGGCGTGTGCGACTAGTCTCCTTAGTGTCGCTTTTTTCGCGGACGCCCAGGCTCAGGAGCGCTCAGTGCAAGATGGTGCTGCGGTCGCAGAGCCAGTTGTGGCAATGGTCGACACCATTGAAGTTGAGGCCAAAGCAAGCGCTGATGGCGTGGACATTGTCTGGCGTCCGCTCGGTCCAAGCGAAGCAGACTCACATCCGCGATTTTTCCTAGAAGGTGTGTCTGCGCGACAGCGCGCCAGTGACTATGGCGGTGTGAGCCAGTTGCTGTTTGCCCTGGGTGGTACGGATGCGGGCATCGCGCGGCAACTCGACCTTGTCTCTGGCCTGGGGCAGGCGGGGATGAATGCGGGCTCTGACGTGCTCATTGCGCGGCTCTCACCCCAGTTTGAGGTGTTGGCGCGCGTTGACAACGATGAAGCACTGGTCGCTGCCCTGAACGCGGTGGCCGATGACGTAACGCCGAGCGCCGACACCCAGCGTACACTCCCCATGGCATTTCAGTTCGCGATCGATAGCCCCGGACGCACCGCCATTGTCGCCCCCGCCAACGCTTTTCCAGTCGAGGAGGATGTCCTCGTCGTCATCGTCAGCGCCGCCACCGCGCGCGACATCTATCTATTCCCTGTAACAGCTGAGCCCGAACACCTGGCGCTTGAGCCATTTGCGAATGTCACTGGTGGACGTCTGGTGCCCTCAGCGAGTGACACAAATAGCGGCGACCTGCTTTCAGATTATCTTGGCGGGGGGAGCGTCAGCTTCGAGCTTCCAGCGCATCGAAGATACAGGCTTCCAGGCGAGCCGAGTAAGCCACTCTCGCTTGGGGTAGAGACAGGCGGTCTGAACGAAAGCTTGCCACTGCCAAGACAAACGCCCGAGTTGACCTGGACGCAGGTGGCCATCCGCGCGGTCCAACCCGCCCATTGGGGCGGCTGGTTAGCCAGTCCAGGGCGAAGAAGCATTGGCGCCATAGGGCTCGCGTCGAACATCCTGCTGATTGGGCTTATTGGCTTGCTGACAAGACGCGTGATGACGGCGCAGCCAAAGCCTGAAACGCCGGGACATCGGACTGTAGCGACACCTGAAGTGACGCTTGCACCGCTCAGAAAGACGATTGGGAGGAAGTCCGATTGTGACTTCGTTCTGAATGACTCCACCGTTTCAAGGCTCCACGCTCTTCTCTTCCAGACCGGTGAGCAGATGTGGATCGAAGATGAAAACTCGACCAATGGCTTGTTCATCTTTCAAGAGGGCGAGTGGGTGCAGACTGAAAAGTCGCCGCTTCAGATTGGCGATAGGTTGAAATTTGGAGACTGTGTCGTGTCGGTCGAGGAATTGGTGAGGGCAGTAGATCTCGTGCCTCCGGGCCCTGTCGGGACGCAGTCAGAGGCTTCTGACCTTGCGCGATTCAACAAACCCAGACGCAATCCCTACACAGGAAAAATCGAAGAGGGCGCCTGATGAGATTGAACACAAGAGTGCCACGTGGGTTTGAGCTTTGAATAAGAGCGTCGGTTTTCTCAAACGCGCCATTGTGCTGCTGATAGCGATCATCGCTGCGGTTATCCTGATCGGCATCTTGTCGGTGGCCGCGCCACCTGTAGCGCAAGAGATCCTGTTGGACCGGGACGCCAGCTTCTGGCCGTTCACGATCCAGAATGTGATGTGGGTGGCGTTGTTTGTTGGCCTTGGTGAACTCGTGCTGCGCTGGAATGCGGCCGCAGAAGAAGAGGGGCAGCTCAAGCGGGGCTACCTGCCCGATGACGGGACCCTTCTCACGACTGACTTGCTGGCCCGAGTGCGCGAAGGCGTTGCTCGCCGCAAATTTGGCAAGGACTGCTTCCTGCCGCGCATGATCATCCGAACAATCGACCAATACCAGCTCAACCGAAAGGAAGATCAGGCATCCACGGTGCTGACGGCGTCGCTGGACCTGTACATGCACGAAATCGATCTGCGCTATTCCATGCTGCGCTACATAGCATGGCTGATCCCTTCTCTTGGCTTCATCGGGACGGTGATGGGCATCATGTTTGCGCTGCAATACGCCGGTGTGCCTGCGAACGCTGAAAGCGAGGATTTTCTCTATCAGGTGACATCCAGGCTCGGCGTGGCGTTTACCACAACGCTGCTTGCGTTGGTGATGTCGGCGGTTCTGGTCCTGCTCCAGTCAGTGGTTCAAGCCAAGGAAGAGCGCGCGCTGAATGAGGCGGGCCAATACTGCCTTGATCACCTGATCCTTCAGCTTGGAGACAGCAGAGCGCGATGACGCCTGAAACCCGTCAACACAAGAACGCGCTCCCTGTCGGCACACGCATTGGCGACCTCGAGATTGCCGGAATGCTTGGGTTTGGCGCGACCGGGATCACCTATCGCGCGCTGAGTCTGCAAGGCCGCGAGGTGGCGCTCAAAGAGTATTTTCCCCTCGGTTTGGCTGCGCGCGAGGGCGACCTTCAGGTCACTGCCATCTCCGATCTTCTAAATGGCGACTTCGTTCAGCAAAAGTCGCTTTTCCTGCAGGAAGCGCAGCGCCTCGCCGGTATTGATGCACCGAATGTTGTTTCAATTCTAGACGTGTTTGAAGCGAATGGGACAGCCTATTTTTCGATGTCTCTCGTCGAAGGAGCCAACCTGTCGGACCGGTTGGATGCTGGACCAGTTGATCGTGCCGCGGCGCTCTCGCTTCGAGATGAGATGCTGGACGCCCTAGATAGTGTCCATGCCGCAGGCGTGATCCACCGCGACATCAAGCCAGAAAACATCGTCTTGGATGCACGGACAGGGAAAGCAGTGCTTGTCGATTTCGGCGCCGCACTGGAGCCATCGTCGGCGCTGACACAAGCACAGACCCGCGTGGGCACGTTCCACTATCGCGCGCCAGAGCAGATGGCGGGCAGCGACGATGTTGGAGCCTGGAGTGACATATACGGGCTCGCGGCGACGCTGTATCGCGCCGTTTCGGGCCAGCCTCCAGTCGATGCGTCAGCGCGGCAGGTGGCGGTGCTAAATGGCAAACCAGATCCACTGATCGACATTTCAGCTGACGAAAGACTTCTGGCGCGTTTCGGCGTCGGATTTCTCGATGCGCTCATGGCGGGGCTCGAACTGCGATTGGGTGACCGACCGGCAAGTGTTCAGGAATGGCGAGACCGTTTCTTTGGGAACCGAGCTGACAACTCGCCGAGAAGCCAGAGCGCTTCGAAGCAATCAATGGTTCCCACACGACACTTGCCTCGGCCTGACGTCGGATCGACACGGAGACGCGAGACCGCGCTATCATCTGAAACCGATGCGCTGGGTCCTGTAGGGGGCTACGCGCCAGAGCCAGAGCGCCAGCCCTGGGGACGCTGGATCGCGGGCCTTGTGCTGATTGTGTCTATCGCGGCGGGCGGCCTGTGGTTGGTCATGGAGGCGAACACTGGCGCAGTCGTGTCTGATAGAGATGCTGCTCTCGTAGCCGAAGACAGCGAAACCCCTGCCGAGCCGCCTCGCTCTTCCGACAACGAGGCCTGGGTCCGCGCCCTCGAGCAGGACACGCTTGAAGGCTATCGGGCATATCTCGAAGCCTTTCCGGAGGGGCGATTCGCGGCAGAGGCACAGGCTGAAATCGACCGATATGATGACGCGGCCTGGGCTCAGGCCGAGCAGCGTAATACGCTTGCAGCCTACGAAGACTATCTTGAGGCGTGGCCTGAAGGCCGGCATGCGAGCCAGGCTCGTGAACGCGCCAATGCCATCCGCGACGCCCAGGAAGCGGCTGCCGCTGACGCTGCCGAGCGCGCCTCAGCCGAAGCTGCCGATTGGGAGCAAGCGGCGCGGTCGAACACGATAGACGCGTACCAGGAGTACCTGACTAAACACCCGGCAGGCCCGAATGCCCCCGAAGCGCGCGCTCGGCGCGACCGACTGCAAGCACAGGCTGCCGACCGCGGGGCGTTTCAACAGGCAGCACAACTCAACACGGTGCGCGCCTACGAGCAGTATCTCTCGCAGTTTCCACAGGGTGCGTTTCAAATGCAGGCGGTTGCCGCCATCGATGCACTCAAGCCAGCAGCAGGCCGGACGTTTCGCGATTGTCCGTCCTGTCCGGTCATGGTTATCGTTCCAACCGGCACAGCCCAGCTTGGCGCAGCGGACGGCGATCCCGACGCCAGTCCAGCGGAGGGGCCGCAAAGACCGGTCGTCTTTCAGGGTTTCTTCGCCATCGCGGAGACCGAAACGACGTTTGCCCAGTGGCAGGCCTGCGTCTCCGAGGGCGGATGCTCGCCCATCGCCAATGACAATGGCTGGGGACGCGGCAATCGTCCGGCCATCAACGTGACATGGGATGACGCGTCAGCCTATGCGGCTTGGTTGACCCGGAAGACGGGAGAAACGTATTCGCTGCCGAGTGAAGCTCAATGGGAATATGCCGCGCGGGCAGGGGCGAACTCGATATTGCCGGGTGGCTCAGCTGCGGCAGTCTGCGCTGTGGCCAATGGTGCCGCGCGCGAAAGTGGTCTCGCCTGGGCGAATTCTGCCTGCGCGGACCCAGCGCCGGACCGAACGCTGCCAGCTGGCTCGCTGTTGCCAAACGCGTATGGGTTGAAGGATATGATAGGAAACGTGGCGGAGTGGACGCTCGACTGCAACACGCTGAACCTCCGTGATGCTCCGACCAATGGCGGTGCGGACCTCCGCGGGTCTTGCAATCAACGAGCGGTACGAGGTGGGTCGTGGTTTTCCGGCCCCAAGGACCTTCGGTTTACGTCGCGCCTCATGCTCCGCAGGGGTGACAGCAACGACTTTACCGGATTTCGAGTTGTGCGTGCTGTTGATGGTGGATGAGTCGCGGGGGAATCCTGTTCAGGCCGTGGTCATTCATGGTCAGCGATAGTTTGCGGATGTTTAAAGCTTCGACACTCGCACTGATCATGTCGTTGGGTCTTGGAACGGCCGTTGCGCAGGAGTCCACTGGCAGCGTGGGAGCTCCGCCAAACAGTTCTGAAACTGACAACACCGATCAGTCGGAAGAGGATTGGCGCCGGTCCCAGCGCAAGGAAAGCGGCGACCGCAACGACCCCATTTCCAATCCATCGACCATTGGCGTTGGCGTGAACTTTCCCGAGCCACGCGAAATCGACCGCCTTCCAGAGGAGTCCCGCAGACACCTCAACCGCCAGCGTGCGCGTGTGATTGCCGAGGTCGACCTGGACAATCCCCAGCCCCAGGACATCGCCTACGAGCCAAGCGAGGCAGCGAAATCCGATCCGCAGCTGATGCGCGATGAGCAGGCAGCCTGGGAGGAGATGATCCAGGGTATGACAGGGAGCGGTGGGGCTAGTGGCGGATCGGAAGCTGGGCAGTCTCCCATAGGCGGCACTGGAAGTGGTGGCGGTGGAACCGTCGTCATTGCTGATACGCCGGGCCAGGGAGGCGGAGGCAGCGCCGGGACCACCATGGGTGGCGGCGCAAACCAATCTGCTGCGGAAATACTCAGGCAGATGCAGGGGCTCGGCCGATCGCAAAGCGGATCGGCGCAACCTGGCAGTACGCCTGCAGGCGCTGAAGGCGGCTCGCAGGGCGGCTCGCGCGGCGGCGAACAGCATGAAGGTGCGTCGGCTTCAGAGACAGACGCAAGTACCGGCGATGTCGGAACAGCAGGGCAGGCCGCAGGATCACAGCCGAGCGGGCAGACTGAAGGCAGCGACAGTGCTGGCGAAGCTGAGGCGAACAATCGCGGCACAAGTGACGGCGATGCAGGTGAGCCGGAGAGCGCGGGCGAAGCAGAAAATCAATCGGCGGCTGATGCAGGTGCGGCCTCTGCAGGAGAGCTCGAAGCGGGCCCATCTGCCTCTGGTCAATCAACGAGCGCTAGCGATCATATCAACACAAGGCAGAGTTCAGGCTCAGATCAAGGTGCTGATACGCCAGCGGATCGTAGCGGCGATTCGGAAGCGTCTGCGACAGACATCGCAGCTGGCTCGCAATCAAGCGATGCTGAGCAAAAGGAATCTGGCGAGCCTACCGACGCTTCGCCCGCGCAAGTCAAATCACCGAATGAAGAGCAGCCTGTCTCTGATCGCCAACCGCCTGGGCGAACGGCGCCCAGCCAACCGCTCCCGCCGCAAACCCGGAACCTTTGGTTGGAAGTGATCGAAAAGGCCCTGCAGAGCGGGGAACAAGCATCTCAGCAGATAGCAGAACAAAGCTCTCCGAGCGGGCCGCCAGAATGGGTTTCTGTGCGCGAACGTATTGAGGCCGCGCGGCGCAGATAACCGCTTGCGCAGTGCGGCGACGCACGCCAAAGCCGACACTGTCCTAGGAGGTGTCCCATGGCGCGCGCGCTCATTCTCGATTGTGACGGTGTCCTTGCACACACCGAAGCCACTCACATTGCTTGTGCCAACAAGGCGTTTTCAGATGCAGGTCTCGACACAAGCTGGGATGAAACGCTGTACGCCCGCGTAACGCAGACCGCAGGCTTTCGGGGTCAGTTGACCGCCTATTTTGGCCGATTTGGCTGGCCAAAGGGCGAGGCGGACAATCAGGATCTGCTCGACCAGTTGACCACGCGCCACAGAGATCTTTTCGTTGCCGCGGTGCGGTCGGGCGCCGTGCCGCTTCGCGATGATGTTCCCGAACTGATCGACTTCGCTGTTTCGGCGGGGTGGAAACTGGCGGTGTGCACGGACGATCATCCCGACATTGCGTCGGCCTCTGTCAGCAGGCTGGGGCTCCAGCGCGCGTCTGCCATTGGCGTGGTGGTGGGTGGGCCAGATGTTCAGCGGCCACGCCCCGATCCTGGCTTGTATTTGGCAGTTGCTGAGCGCCTTGGCCTCGCGCCTGAGGATTGCACTGCGGTCGTCTCGCGCCCCTTTGGCGCCATTGCCGCCCGGTCCGCTGGACTGACGGTCAGCGCATTGGCGGGTCCCGCAGCCAATGCGGCGTCATTTGGCGGCGCAGCCATGATCTCGAAACTGGATGCGGGACCTGAGGGCTTGAATCTCGCCGCCTAGGCTACTCGCCTTCCACGCCAACTTCCCAGACGGGCACACGGGCCTCATCATCGCCCTTCCAGGCTGACCAGGCCGCCAGACCATCCAGGCCGGTCTTTGTCATCATGTCCCGCACCCATGAGGGGGAATCTGGATCATCCAGCGGCACGGGATGAGTTCCCCAAAGGATCTGTGCGCATCGCAAGCGACGCTCGTCCTTCGATCCATAAAGGATCGGGAAGGGCGCTCGCGCCCGCGAAAATCTCGCGAGACGCTTGAGAGACCCCGTCCGCAAGGCGACCGCGGTCGCGCCGTCGATGCGCGCTAGGTCGAAAGCTGACTGTGCGATGATGTCCACGGCGCTCTCTGGTTCGGTATCGCCGTCAAACTGACTGAGCGAACGTCGGAAGTCCTCGGCCTGCTCGGTGGCCGAGATGATCCGGCCCATGACGGCGACGGCGGTTGCCGGGTGGCGTCCGACAGCCGTCTCAGCCGACAACATCACCGCGTCAGCCCCCTGGTAAACGGCGGTGGCAACGTCCCCCGCTTCCGCGCGTGTGGGCGCAGCATTGTCGATCATGGATTCCAACATTTGCGTGGCGACAATGACCGGGCGCCCCTTGGCGCGCGCCGCCCTGATGATGCGCCTTTGGATGACCGGAACTTGCTCAGGAGGGAACTCCACGCCGAGATCGCCCCTGGCCACCATAACCCCGTCAGCCGCCTCCAAAATGGACTCCAGATTCTGAATCGCGGCGGGTTTCTCGAGCTTTGCCACCAAGGGCGCGTTGTTGGTGATCCTTGCTTTTGCGATCTCGATGTCTTCAGCCGACTGGACAAAACTCAGTGCGACGATGTCCACGCCAATTTCCATCGCAAACTCGAGGTCTTCCTCATCCTTTTCGGTCAGAGCACGCACCGGCAGCGCCTTGCCTCGGACGGTGAACCCCTTCTTGTCCGAGAGCTGACCCGGAAACGCAGACTTTACACGCGGTTTCTTCCCAGCGGAGATCACCTGAAGCGAAACCATGCCGTCATTGCAGAGGATCTCGTCGCCGACCTCCAATGCCTTCAATATTTCGGGATGGGGAACGGGAATGGTTTCCTCTGCGTCGGTCGTCTCAGCTGCCACGAGGTCGAGTTCAGCGTTGAATCGGAATGACAGGGTGCCGTCTGCGAATGTGCCAATCCTCACTTTAGGGCCTTGCAGGTCTGCCATAACGGCGAGCGGGCGCCCGGTCGCCACTTCTGCTGCCCTCACGCTTTCGAGTGAGGCGCGATGGTCGTCATGGGAGCCATGCGAAAAATTGAGGCGAAAGACGTCAACGCCCGCCTCTGCTAGCATCTGCACAACCTTTCGCGAGCGTGTTCCCGGACCTAAAGTTGCGACGATTTTCCCTTGGCGCGTGCGGAGCGGACGTTCAGCCATAGCGTTCTCCAAGCTGGCGATATGCCATCAGTTTTGGAACCGTCGCGAAGCTGTCCGTGTTGCTGTTGAATTGCAAGCACGAAGAGGAACTTGAGATGCGCGTGACGCCGCGCCGCAGCCGTCGGTAGGTGTAAGCCTCATCAAGGATGTATAGATACAGCCCATGATATTGCCGACGACACAAAAGCGTCTTACGCCCCTGCGAAGACGGATAAAGGCCACGCACCATGACTGAGATCGAGCGTTTTGCTTTGGACTATCTGCCAGTGATCATTTTCCTGGGCTTCGCTTTGGTTCTGGCACTCTTGTTCATTGTCGGATCGACGGTTCTGGCGCCGTCAAACCCTGATCCGGAAAAGAACTCGGCGTATGAGTGCGGATTCAATGCGTTTGATGACGCGAGAATGAAATTTGACGTCAGATTCTACCTGGTCGCGATCCTTTTCATCATCTTCGATCTCGAGGTAGCCTTCTTGTTTCCCTGGGCCGTGAGCTTGGGCGAAATCGGCGTGTTCGGCTTCTGGTCGATGGTCGTGTTTCTCGGCGTGCTGACGATTGGCTTTGTCTATGAGTGGTGCTCCGGCGCGCTGGAGTGGGAATAATGGCTGACACCGACACGAAATATCCAGCTTTGAGCCGCGCCCGCGCTGGCGTTGAAGGTGGTTTCACGCCTGGCACGGATGACCCGTTCTACAAGGGTCTTTCCAACGAACTCGCCGACAAGGGCTACTTCACCGCGCGTGCCGACGATCTCATCGCCTGGGCACGCACCGGCTCGCTCATGTGGATGACCTTCGGATTGGCCTGCTGCGCCGTGGAGATGATGCACGCTGGCAATCCGCGATATGACCTCGAGCGATTTGGAATGGCGCCGCGCGGTTCACCTCGTCAATCCGACGTGATGATCGTTGCTGGTACGCTCACCAACAAGATGGCGCCGGCCCTGCGCAAGGTATACGACCAGATGCCAGAGCCGCGGTATGTGATCTCCATGGGCTCGTGCGCGAATGGCGGTGGTTACTATCACTACAGCTACTCTGTGGTTCGCGGCTGTGACCGGATCGTGCCCGTCGACATCTACATTCCTGGATGCCCACCCACTGCCGAAGCGTTGGTCTACGGGTTCCTGCAGTTACAGAAGAAAATCAGGCGCGAAGGATCGATTGAGCGATGACAGGCGCCGAACTTGACCAAACGGAGTCGCTGGAAGATCTCGCGAGCCATATCACCATGGCGCCCGCGCTTGAGGGAGCGATCATCGCCCATCATGTGCGCCATGGCGAACTCACGCTAGCGGTCAACCGCAGCCAAGTGCTGAAGGTCATTCGCTTCTTGCGCGATGACTCGCTGTGCCTGTTCCAGACTTTGGTGGACATTTGCGGCGTCGATTACCCTGACCGGGCAGAGCGATTCGACGTCGTGTATCATATGCTGTCGATGCGCATGAATCAGCGCGTTCGCGTGAAGCTGAGCACGGATGAGAACACGCCCGTGCCGAGCCTGGTGGATCTGTTTCCGTGTGCCAACTGGTTTGAGCGTGAAGCCTTCGACATGTACGGTATCACCTTCTCAGACCATCCAGACCTTCGGCGGATCCTGACCGACTATGGCTTCGAGGGATTCCCCCTTCGAAAGGACTTCCCGCTGACAGGCCATGTTGAGGTGAGGTACGACGATCTCGAGAAGCGCGTGATCTACGAGCCTGTCAGCCTCGCTCAGGAGTACCGTGATTTTGATTTCCTCTCACCGTGGGAAGGCATGACATCGGTTATTCCCGGCGATGAGAAAGTGGAGGAGAACCCGCAATGAGGTCTCTCTTAATGGCCATGGCGCTCGGCTGCCCGATGGTGCTCGCAGGATGTGAGTCGCTGCCTTTGGATTTGCCGGGGCAGGATGAGCGCGCTGGGACCGCAACGCCGACCCCCGATGCGGCTGGTGCGCCAAGCGTAAGTCGTTCGGAGGTCGCCGATCCCGATACCGAGTCCACTGGTTTGGCAGGCGCAGCCCTGTGTGTTTCCTCGGCCTACTACCTCGCTGATCTTGGAGCCATCCCCGAGGAGCAGGGTGTGGCGTATGCCGAACGCTGGACGTCGATCCTTGAGGTCATTCCTGCCAATCAGCCAGAGGCCCGCCAGCAGGCGGTGAACGATGCCTACGCTGTGCTGGAGCAGCTTGACGCGGATGGCAGCCAGTCCGGGTTCGAGATCGCACGCGGGCAGATGCAAGGTGACACCTGCACCAACACCGAGTTCCAAAGGGAGTATCTCGCCAGGTGGGGCGACCCCGAACTCATGAGCCAACGTCTGGAGGGAGCCCAATAATGGCCGCCGACGACATGTCCGCATCGGCTTCGGCCGACGATCGCGTTTTCACACTCAATTTCGGACCGCAGCATCCTGCCGCGCACGGTGTGCTACGCATGATCCTCGACCTCGATGGCGAGTTGGTCGACCGAGTCGATTGCCACATCGGCCTGTTGCATCGTGGCACGGAAAAGCTGCTTGAACACAAGACCTATCTGCAGGGGCTACCCTACTTCGACAGGCTGGATTATTGCGCGCCGATGAACCAGGAACACGGCTGGTGCCTGGCCATCGAAAAACTGCTTGGTGTCGAAGCGCCAAAGCGCGCCCAATACATCCGGGTGCTCTATTCCGAGCTCGGCCGGATCATGTCCCACTTGCTGAATGTGGGAACGCAAATCCTCGATGTGGGCGCGCTGACGCCGATTACGTGGTGCTTTGAAGAACGCGAGAAGCTGGTCGTGTTCTACGAGCGTGCATCTGGCTCGCGCATGCATGCAGCATATTTCCGTCCGGGAGGTGTGCATCAGGACCTGCCGGAAGAGCTTTTGAAGGACATTAAGGAGTGGTGCGAAAAATTCCCTGGCATCCTCGACAAGATCGAAGGCTTGGTCACTGAAAACCGCATCTTCAAGCAGCGCAATGTCGACATCGGCAAAGTCGACATCGATACGATACTGGATTGGGGGTTCTCCGGCGTTATGGTGCGCGGGTCGGGCCATGCCTGGGACCTGCGCCGCGCACAGCCCTATGAGTGTTACAACGAACTTGAATTCAATATCCCAGTGGGCCGGAACGGCGACAATTACGATCGCTATGTCTGCCGTATGGAGGAAATGAAGGAGAGTGCGAAGATCATGCTGCAGTGCATTGATGAGCTCTGCGGCGATGAACTGGCTGGCGAACCGGTTTTGCTGGAAGGCTCCAAAATCTCGCCGCCGCGGCGGGGCGAGATGAAACGCTCAATGGAAGCTTTGATCCATCACTTCAAACTCTACACTGAGGGCTTCCACGTGCCTGCTGGTGAGGTCTACGCCGCCATCGAAGCGCCAAAGGGTGAGTTTGGTGTGTATCTCGTGGCGGACGGCACCAACCGGCCTTATCGCGCCAAGATTCGCGCACCCGGGTATCCGCACCTGCAAGCCATGGATTTCCTCTGCAAGGGTCACACGCTGGCTGATGTGTCGGCCATTCTCGGGTCACTCGACATCGTGTTTGGGGAGATTGACCGCTAATGGCGCTTCGCAGATTTGATATCGAGGCTGGCGGCGACAGTTTCGCCTTCTCTGCGGGGGCGGAGGAGAACATTGCCTTCTGGCGCGGGAAATATCCCGAAGACCGCCAACAGTCAGCAGTCATCCCGCTCCTTTGGCTGGCGCAAAAAGACAATGGCGGCTGGCTGAGTGAGCCTGCCATGCGCGAGGTGGCTGAGCGGCTGGAGATGCCGTATATCCGCGTTTACGAAGTTGCGACCTTCTATACGATGTTTCGTCTCCAGCCTGTCGGCAAGCATCATATCCAGCTCTGTGGAACCACACCCTGCATGCTGCGCGGGGCCAATGATCTGAAAGACGTCTGCGTGTCCAAGATCGGCAAGAAATTCGCCGTCACCGATGATGGCAAGCTCTCCTGGGAAGAGGTCGAGTGCCTTGGCGCCTGCGTGAACGCGCCGATGGTGCAGATTAACGATGACTATTTCGAAGATCTCACGCCTGAGAGTTTGGCAGAGGTGATTGACCGGCTTCAGAACGGCGCTGAAGTCGAACCGGGTCCCCAGACTGACCGTGTGAATTCCGAAGCCCTCGGCGGCACGGAAGTTTTGACCGACCCGAGCCTGTTCGATGGCTCGCGCGCGGTTCAGACGGCTGGCCTTCCCAACGTGCCAGCGCCAGCGCCCGAGCCTGAGCCTGTTGCAGCGGCGATGCCGCCAGCAGCTCCGCCAACGAATGTGCCACGCTCAGCGCCTAAGCCGGAAGAGGTGAAAGCGGCCGAAAAGGTCGATGGGGCTGACTACGCAGGCCCGACAGGAGAGCGGCCGCAAGCCCTTTCTGTCGACGAAGCCGACCGCGATGATCTGAAGAAAATCAAGGGCATAGGCCCCGTCAATGAGGCTCAGCTCAATGAGCTTGGCATCTACACCTTTGCACAGATTGCGGCGTGGACGCCAGACAATGTCGACTGGGTGGAAGGCTATCTGAGCTTCCCGGGGTGCATCGGGCGAGAAGACTGGATCGACCAGGCCAAATCGTTGGCGGCGGAGAAGGAATAAGCAGGATGGCGGGCCGCGGCGCAGGGCAGGAAGAGATCAAGCTCCTTGTCCGCGCGGCGATCGCTGAATCGATCGTGCTGGCAGGCGGAGTGGCTGGTTATCTGGCAACAGGCCGCATGGTATGGATCTTCGGCGCAGTTATCTTGGGTATTGGAATAACAGGGCCTGTTGTGATCAGGCTGATAAAGGCTCGAAAGTAGAGGCATATGCTTCAGGACAAGGACCGCATCTTTACCAATCTATATGGCCGGCACGATCCCGGTCTTGAGGCGGCGAAAAAGCGTGGTGCGTGGAACATGACGCGCGACATGATTTCGTTCGGCCAGGATTGGGTGTGTGATCAGATCAAGGCCTCAGGCCTACGTGGTCGCGGCGGAGCGGGCTTCCCAACCGGGCTGAAGTGGACCTTCATGCCCAAAGAGGTGGGCGAGCGTCCGCACTATCTGGTCGTCAATGCAGACGAGTCAGAACCCGGCACGTGTAAAGACCGGGAGATCATGCGCCACGATCCGCACCTACTCATCGAGGGGTGCCTGGTCGCCAGTTACGCCATGCGCGCCCATGCTTGTTATATCTACATTCGCGGCGAGTACATCGCCGAGCGCCACGCGCTCGAGAAGGCTGTCAAGGAAGCCTATGAGGCTAAGCTGATCGGCAAGGACAATGTCCACGGCTGGGATTTTGACCTCTACGTGCACCATGGAGCTGGCGCCTATATTTGCGGCGAGGAAACCGCACTTCTGGAGAGCCTCGAAGGCAAAAAGGGCCAGCCTCGGCTGAAGCCGCCATTCCCGGCGAATGCTGGGCTTTATGGCTGCCCGACGACCGTGAACAATGTCGAGTCCATCGCCGTCGTTCCGACCATCCTGCGCCGCGGGGCCGAATGGTTTGCTGGCTTCGGCGCGCCAAACAATGCTGGCACGAAGCTCTTCTGCATCTCAGGCCACGTGAACACGCCATGCAATGTGGAAGAGGAGATGTCTATCTCGTTCCGCGACCTGATCGATACCCATTGCGGCGGCATTCGCGGCGGATGGGACAACCTCAAAGCCGTGATCCCCGGCGGCTCATCGGTGCCAATGGTGCCGGCTGAGCAGATCATGGACGCGAAGATGGACTTCGACACGCTCCGCGACCTGCAATCGGGCCTTGGCACGGCTGCGGTCATCGTGATGGACAAGTCCACTGATCTCATTCGGGCGATTGCGCGGATCAGCTATTTCTACAAGCATGAGAGCTGCGGCCAGTGCACGCCCTGCCGGGAAGGCACGGGCTGGATGTGGCGCGTGCTTGAGAAGATGGCTATTGGCGATGCGCGCCATGAAGACATCGACATGCTGCTCGGCGTCACGAAACAGGTCGAAGGCCACACGATTTGCGCGCTGGGCGATGCAGCGGCCTGGCCGATCCAAGGTCTCATCCGCCACTTCCGCCACGAAATCGAAGAGCGCATTGACAGCTATCGACAGCCCCGCGTGCAGGTGCAGGGGCATGTCGTTGCGGCGGAGTAGACAATGAGCGATACCTTCAAATTGAATATTGACGGCCAGGATATCGAAGTGCCGCGTCATTACACGCTGATGCAGGCGTGTGAGGAAGCGGGCGCTGAGATTCCGCGCTTCTGTTATCATGAGCGGCTGTCTGTGGCCGGCAATTGCCGCATGTGCCTTGTGGAATGGGAAGGTGCGCCTAAGCCGATTGCCTCTTGCGCGCAGACCGTCGGCGATATGCGTCCGAACCGCGATGGTTCGCACCCCGTCATCCGCACACGCGGCGACTATGTCCAGAAGGCTCGCGAGGGCGTGATGGAATTTCTTCTGATCAATCACCCGCTGGATTGCCCGATCTGCGACCAGGGCGGGGAATGCGACCTGCAGGACCAGGCGGTGGCCTATGGTCGCTCTGGCTCGCGCTACGAGTTGAACAAGCGCGCGGTCGAAGACAAGAATATGGGGCCGCTGGTCAATACGATCATGACTCGCTGCATCCAGTGTACCCGTTGTGTGCGCTTCGCCGCCGAGGTGGCGGGCGTGGAAGAAATCGGCATGATTTCGCGCGGCGAAGACGCCGAGATCACGACGTATCTCGAGAAAAGTCTTGAAAGCGAACTCAGCGGCAACGTCATCGACCTCTGTCCTGTGGGGGCACTGACGTCCAAGCCCTACGCCTTCAATGCGCGGCCATGGGAGCTGCGCAAAACGCCGTCGATCGACGTGATGGATGCAATGGGCAGCGCCATTCGCGTGGATGCCAAGGGCGATGCCGTCCTGCGCATCATGCCTCAGATCAATGAAGAGGTGAATGAGGAGTGGCTCAGCGACAAATCCCGCTTTGTGTGGGATGGCTTGCAGCGCCAACGTCTCGACAAGCCTTTTGTGCGCGAAAACGGAAAATTGCGGCCGACAAGCTGGCATGAAGCGTTTGAGGCCGTCAAAACAGCCCTTTTTGTCCCTAACAAAGTCGGCATCATTGCTGGTGATCTGATTGAGGTGGAGCAAGCCAAGGCCGCACTGGACCTCGCTCGCTCGCTGGGTATTCAGTCAACCGATTGCCGCCCCTCGGGTGCGCAGTACGGAACGGATGGTGTCCGCGAGCGCTACATTCTCAACCCGACGCTGATGGGTGTCGAGGAGGCCGATGCCCTGCTGCTGATCGGCGCGGATCCGCGTGTTGAAGCACCCGTTTGGAATGCGCGCATTCGCAAGTCCTGGCTCTGGAACGATCTACAAGTGGGCCTGGTCGGGGCGCCGACCGACCTGACCTATGACCATGCCCACCTGGGAGACGGTCCTGAAGTGCTGTCAGGTCTGGTCAGCAGCGGCCATGAGTTTGCAGACGTCCTTCGCAAGGCAGAGCGCCCTATGATTGTTGTTGGTGAAGGTGCGCTGTGCCGCTCAGATGGCGCGGCCATTCGGGATGCGGCTCAAAAACTGGCGCTGAACGTGGGTGCGATTGCTGAGGACTGGACTGGCTTCGGTGTGTTGCACTCGGCTGCCGGACGCGTCGGCGCCCTCGACATCGGATTTGTCCCTGGTGAAGGCGGTCAGGACACGGCTGGTATCTTGTCCGGCGAAATGGAGACGGTTGTCTTATTGGGCGCCGACGAGCTTGATCTCTCGGCTCTCAAGCCCGGCACCACGGTGATTTATGTCGGAAGCCACGGCGATGCAGGCGCAAGCCGCGCCGATATCATCCTGCCTTCAGCGACCTATACCGAAATGGCGGCGACCTACGTCAACACGGAAGGCCGCGTGCAAATGACATCGCGAGCCGTCCAGCCGAAAGGCGATGCGCGTGAAGGCTGGGCCATTTTCCGTGCTCTGTCCGACGTGATCGGGAAGCCACTGGCCTATGACAGTGCGGAGGCGCTCCGAGCGAGCCTCCGGGAACAGCACCCACTTTTCGCGGGTCTCGGTTTCGCGCCGGGCGCATCTGGCGCAGACGCCCTGCAGAACTCGCCGCAGCCGGAAGGCCAGTTCAGTTCAGCGCCCTTTGCGCCGGTCATCGACGATTTTTATCTCACGAACCCGATCGCGCGTGCGTCAAAAACCATGGCGGAGTGCTCATTACAGAAACGCGGTCTTGAAACACCGATCGCAGCGGAGTAGGCCCCGGCGCCATGAGTGCATTCATCGAAGAACACGGCCTGCTCTGGGGCACGCTCACCGTGATGGGCCAGATTGGCCTGTTCATGGTCATCCTGCTCGTTGCGCTTGCCTTCCTGCTCTTGATGGACAGGAAAGTCTGGGCCGCCGTGATGATGCGCAAGGGGCCGAACGTGGTCGGGCCCTTCGGCCTGCTCCAGTCCTTTGCGGATTTCGGCAAGTTTCTGCTCAAGGAAATCATTATTCCCGCAGGCGCGAACAAGACCGTGTTCCTTCTCGCGCCGATCCTGACCTTGGTGCTCGCCTTCATCGCCTGGGCGGTCATCCCCGTCGCGCCCGGCTGGGTCATCGCAGACCTCAATGTCGGTATTCTGTATCTCTTCGCCGTGAGCTCGCTTGGCGTCTATGGCATCATCATGGGCGGCTGGGCGTCGAACTCGAAGTACCCGTTTCTTGGATCGCTCAGATCGGCGGCGCAGATGGTTTCCTATGAGGTGTCGCTGGGCTTTATCATCGTCACGGTGGTGATCCTTGTGGGATCGATGAATCTCTCGGAGATCATTGCGTCTCAGGGCGGCGGCATCTGGACGTGGCACGCCTTTGCGCTCGACCGTTTTCCCCTGATCTTCATCATGTTCCCGATGTTTGTGATGTTCTTCGTCTCTGCACTGGCGGAGACGAACCGGCCACCTTTTGACCTTCCCGAAGCAGAGTCAGAACTCGTTGCGGGCTACCAAGTGGAGTACAGTTCCACCCCCTATTTGCTGTTCATGATTGGTGAGTACCTGAACATCGTTTTGATGTGCGCCATGATGACGGTGCTGTTTCTGGGCGGCTGGCACGGCGTAGTCCCCTTAGGCGATGCGGTGAACGATCTTCCGCCGCTGCTCGTTAATCTTGGCCACATCACCTGGTTTGCGGTGAAGATGCTGTTCTGCTTCTTCCTCTTTGCCATCGTGAAGGCAATGGTGCCTCGCTATCGCTATGACCAGCTCATGCGGCTAGGATGGAAGATCTTTCTTCCCACATCGCTTGCCGCTGTGCTGATCGTTTCTGGTTATGTTGTGTATATTGGAGGCCAATCGTGAATCTGGCCCAGACCCTTCGCGGGTTGTTGTTGACTGACTTTCTGAGTGCGTTCTGGCTCGCCATGCGGGAGATGTTCCGGCGCAAGGCGACCGTGAACTATCCGTTTGAAAAAAACCCGCTCAGCCCACGCTTTCGCGGCGAGCATGCTTTGCGCCGCTATCCCAATGGCGAGGAGCGCTGCATCGCCTGTAAGCTTTGCGAGGCGGTGTGTCCGGCTCAGGCCATCACCATTGAAGCCGAGCCGCGCTCTGATGGATCGCGGCGCACCACGCGCTACGACATTGATATGGTGAAGTGCATCTATTGCGGCTTCTGTCAGGAAGCCTGTCCCGTCGACGCCATTGTCGAGGGCCCGAACTTCGAGTTCGCAACAGAGACCCGCGAAGAGCTCTACTACGACAAGGACCGGCTGCTCGAAAACGGTGACCGCTGGGAGCGACTCATCGCAAAGAATCTGGAACTCGACGCGCCTTACCGCTAAGCAGGCGCGACTCAAGGGCGCGGGCGGCTCTGCTTGCCTTGCGCATCTTCAAAACTAGGGGCAGGGGCTGCTCCAATTCGGTTGCGCCGAGAGGGGCCTCAGACACGCTATGGAAGTCATCGCATTCTGGATACTCGCCGTGATTGTCGGTGCTTCGGCGGTTTTCGTGATCGCCGCGCGCAATCCTGTGCACTCGGTTTTGTGGCTGATTTTCACGTTTTTTACCTCAGCGGCGCTCTTGGTGCTGATCGGCGCGGAGTTTCTTGCCATGCTGCTTGTGGTCGTCTACGTCGGCGCCGTGGCGGTCCTCTTCTTGTTCGTCGTCATGATGCTCGACGTCGATTTCGTCGAACTGAAACAAGGCTTTCTCTCCTATCTTCCCTTCGCGGTTCTGATCGGGCTCGCCTTCTTTGCCGAGATCGCCATGGTCTCGTTCGCTGGTACTGCTGATACGGGCCGCATGGAGCCGTCGCCGGGCGCGAGCACGAATGCGGAAGCCATCGGGCAGGTGATGTACACCGAATATCTGCTCCTCTTTCAAATTTCCGGCATCATTTTGTTGGTGGCCATGATCGGCGCGATCGTCCTGACGCTGCGCCAGAGGCCGCACATCAAACGCCAGAGCATTGCCAAGCAGACTGCCCGGCGCAGAGCCGATGCCATCCAGTTGGTGGATGTCGAACCCGGAAAAGGGATCTGACCGCCATGGAACTGACGCTCAACCACTACCTGACACTGTCAGCCTTCCTGTTCACGGTCGGCGTTGTCGGCATTTTTGTGAACCGCAAGAACATCATCGTCATCCTGATGGCGATTGAATTGATCCTCTTGTCAGTGAACCTCAACCTGATCGCCTTTTCGGTCTTCTCCGGCACGATCACGGGTCAGATCTTTGCGATGCTGGTGCTCACGGTCGCGGCTGCTGAAGCGGCTGTTGGGCTCGCCATCCTCGTCGTCTTCTTCCGACTGCGCGGCGATATCGCGGTCGAGTCCGTCGATGTGATGAAGGGGTAGGCGCAGATGCTAGATTCAGCCTTCCTCCTATTCATTGTTTTGGCGCCGGGCGTCGTGGCGCTGACAGGACTGACCCACAAGCTCACGGGCGACCGCTTTGTGATGGTGGCGACGACCGGCACTGTGCTGACTTGCGGTGCGCTTGCACTC
>JBCBGD010000004.1:0-28709 GCA_038527085.1 Pseudomonadota bacterium
CGTGCCAGGTGCCGCCAAAGGTCTCCATCTTTTCGAGGATGACGAAGCTCTTGTTCGGGCACTGGGTCTGCAGGTGATAGGCTGAGCCGATGCCCGAGATGCCTGCGCCAGCGATCAAGACATCAAAATGCCCGGCAAATGCGCCGGCTTCGCGCGTGGCGAGGGTTTCTGTGTCGGCCATTTTGTCCTCCCGCGGCTCTCACCGGCCGCCATGTGTGTGCCCGCCACCCTATCGGCGGCGCCCGGCAAGGTAAAACGTGACGCAGGCGTCATGTTTGACCGCAGTCAAATCGTTTCGCGTTCGACAGGCCGCGGCGGGCGCGCTAGCTTCGCCCAAGACACGAAACGCTGGGAGCCCTTGCCGATGATCCGTTTAGCTGCCCTCGCCGCATCCATTTGCGCCCTTGCCGCTTGCGAAACCGTGGAGACCGCCCCTGCCCCGGCCGCGCCCGCAACGCTGGTCTACAGCGCTGAGGCATTCGAGCCTGCCGAGCCCGGCATCGGTGATCGTTTGGACACGGGACGTTCCTTCGGCACCCGCAGCGCCGTGGTGGCGCCGAATGCGGCGGCTGCGACCGCCCACCCGCTGGCCACGCACGTCGCCCTCGACACGATGAAGCGCGGCGGCACGGCCATGGACGCAGCGATCGCGGCCAATGCCATGCTGGGCCTGGTTGAGCCCACGGGCAACGGGATTGGCGGGGACCTCTTCGCCATTGTCTGGGACCCGCGCACGCAGCAGCTCTACGGCTATAATGGCTCTGGCCGCGCGCCCATGGGGGCCACGCTGGCGGACATGCAAGCTGCCGCAGACGCGCATATGGACGGTGAGGAAATTCCGCCCTTCGGCGCCGCGCCCGTCAGCGTGCCCGGAACGGTGGAGGCCTGGGGCGTCTTGCACGAGCGGTTCGGCCGGATGCCGATGAATTATGTGCTCGAGCCGACCATTGACTATGCGCGGAATGGCGCGCCGATTCCCGAAGTGATCGCTTATTATTGGGGACGCAACGAGACGCGCCTGCGCGAGGCGAGCGAGAGCGGCATGCTGGAAGAGTTCGCCAATGCCGAGGCGACCTTCTTCTCCCCTGCCCCGGTCGAGGGGTCCCTCTTCACCAATCCTGACCTTGCCGACACGCTGGAGCGGATTGCCGAATTCGGGCCGGGCGACTTCTACACCGGCCAGATTGCACGCACCATGGACGCCTATTTCGACCGCATCGGCGGCTTCCTGACCTATGAGGATTTCGCCGCCCATGAGGGCGAATGGGTCGAACCCTTCTGCGCGGATTATCGCGAGGCGCGGCTGTGCGAGCTCGGTCCGAACACGCAAGGGGTCGCCGCGCTGCAGATGCTGCAAATGCTTGAGGGCTTCCCCATGCGCGAGTTCGGCTTCGGTTCAGCCGACAGCGTCATGGCGCAGGTGGAGGCGAAGCGGCTGGCCTTCGCGGACCGAGCGCGGGGCTATGCCGATCCGGCGTTCAGCGGGATCGATCCGAGCGTGTTCGTCCGCGAAGGATACAATCAGGGCCGCGCGGACATGATCGACCTCAGCCAGGCGATGGAACCGCCTATGCCGGGCTTCGCTTCCGCCGACGCCAAGCTTCAGGACGGTGACACGACTTACCTCTCCGTCGCCGACTCCAACGGCATGATGGTCTCGCTGATCCAGTCGAATTATCGCGGCATGGGCTCCGGACTGGTGGCCGATGGGCTCGGCTTCATGTTTCAGGACCGGGGCCAGCTCTTCAGCCTCGACCCCGACCACCCCAACGTGTTCGAGCCCGGCAAGCGGCCCTTCCACACCATCATTCCGGGCTTTGCCTTTAAGCAGGACATGCCGGGCTGCCAGGTCCGCGCCGTGCCGATTGAGGAGGCCTGCCCGTATGAGCCCTGGCTCAGCTTCGGCCTGATGGGCGGGGGCATGCAGCCCCAGGGCCATGTCCAGGTGATCCTGAACCTCATCGACTACGACATGGGCCTGCAGGAGGCTGGCGACGCCGCGCGTTGGGAGCATGTCGGCGGCTGCGAACCCACCGACGATCTGGCGGGCGACGAGTGCGAAGCCGACATGGGCGAGGTGCGCCTTGAGTCCGGCCTTGCGGGCATCGCCAATGAGCTGGAAGCGCGCGGGCACGAGGTGCGCTGTTGCGGGCCGAATTTCGGCGGCTACCAGGCCATCATGCGCGACTTCGAGTCCGGCGCCTGGATTGCCGCCACAGAGATGCGCAAGGACGGCTCAGCTGGGGGGTATTGAGACCAAAAAAATCGCGCCCAGGCAGCCCTGAGCGCGATCCATGTGAGGCGCGAAACGCCGATACGGGATCAGGATTAAAGCGTCCCCAGCATCTCTGCGACGAGCGGGTGGCGCACGACGTCTTTGCCCTCGAGGCGGATGACGGCGACGTCGTCCATGGTCTCGAGCTTGTCGGCGATGGGGCCGAGGCCTGAGAGGTTGGGCAAGAGGTCGGTCTGGTTCGGGTCGCCCGTGATCACCATGGTCGAGTGCCAGCCGAGGCGCGTGAGCAGCATCTTCAGCTGGGTGTAGGTGCAGTTCTGGGCCTCGTCGATCACCACGAATGCGTTGTTCAGCGTGCGCCCGCGCATGAAGCCAATGGGCGCGATCTCGATCAGACCCTCGGCCATCATGTGCTTCAATTGCTGCGGGCTGAGCCGGTCTGACAGGGCGTCGTAAAGCGGGCGCAGGTAGGGCGCGAGCTTGTCTTCCATGGCGCCGGGCAGGAAGCCGATCTGCTCGCCGGCCTCTACGGCCGGGCGCGAGAGGATGATCCGGTCGACCTTGCCCTTCTGGAGCGCCTCGACCGCCTTGCAGATGGCGAGATACGTCTTGCCCGTGCCAGCCGGGCCGACGGCGGCGACCAGCGCCTTGCTGTCGAGCGCTTTCAGGAGCTCGGCCTGGTTTTCCGAGCGCGGCTTGATCGTCTTCTGATAGCGCTGCTCGCGCTTGGGCGGGGCCGCCTCAGGCGCACGGTCCGCATCGTCAGGGTGCCAGCCACCATCGATCGCGTAGAGCTCCGGGCCATTGGGCGCCTTTCCGGCATCGAAGAAGCTCTCCTCGAATGCGGCCTGGGCTTTCATGCGCTTGGTGGCAGTGCGTTTTCCCATGGGGGTCTCCTTCTGGGGGCTACGGGCACAAAAAAACCGCTGGCAAGGGCTGCGCAGCGGCACACGAAACTGGAACTGACGGGAAAGCGACACACGCATCGCCTGGCGGCGGACTGGCCATCCCGAAACAGGGAGACGGCGCGTATCTCAGGGTTCGATGGGGCATATGGCGCGACGCCACCCTCCTTCTCGAATCTGTTTACGAGGAGACCATAGCGGGGTTAATCAAAGCTTTCGCGACATTCCGCAGGCGTAATGAAAGGGCTGGCCATGGCGATCTATTCTTTCGGGGACTATGCGCCGATCTTGCCCGAGAGCGGCGAGTACTGGGTCGCCGAAAACGCCACGGTGATTGGCAATGTGGAGCTGAAACCGGGCGCGAATGTCTGGTACAATTGCGTTCTGCGCGGGGATCATTCGGCCCTGATCAGCGTGGGCGAGGGTTCCAACATCCAGGACGGCACGATCTGCCATGTGGATGAGGGCTGCCCGCTGACCATCGGCGCCGGCGTCACGGTCGGCCACATGGCGATGCTGCATGGCTGCACGATCGGCGACAATTCCTTGATCGGCATCGGCGCGACTGTGCTGAACCGGGCCGTGATCGGCTCGAATGTGATCATCGGGGCCCACGCGCTGATCCCCGAGGGCAAGGAGATTCCCGACAATTCCCTTGTCATGGGCGCGCCGGGCAAGGTGGTGAAGGAAATCAGCGACGTGCAGGCCCAGGTGATCAAGATGAGCGCGCTGCACTATGTGGAAAACGCGAAGAAGCACCGGGAGATGGTGAAGCGGTTGGATTAGGCCCCTCCCCCGACGTCCCGGCTTGACGCGGCCGCCCCATCGGCCACCCTGCGGACAAAACAGGGAGGCGCCGCCATGGCCAGTCACGAGTTTGCTAATGTCACCACCGAAGACCACACGCTGATTGTCGAGATCAACCGGCCTGAGAAGATGAATGCGTTGCATCCGCCCGCCAACAAGGAGCTGGGCGAGATCTTCGACGAGTTTGCGGCCAACAAGGACCTCTGGATCGCGATCATCACTGGCGCAGGCGACCGTGCCTTCTGCGCTGGCAACGACCTGCGCTACCAGGCCGAAGGCGGGGACATGTTCGCCGTGCCGACCGGCTTTGGCGGGCTCACTAGCCGGTATGATCTGAACAAACCGGTGATCGCAGCGGTCAATGGCGTGGCCATGGGCGGGGGCTTCGAAATCGCGCTGGCCTGCGACCTTATCATCGCGGCGGACACAGCCCGCTTCGCCCTGCCCGAGCCGAAAGTGGGCTTGGCCGCGCTCGCGGGCGGGCTGCACCGCCTGCCCCGCCAAATCGGGCTGAAGCGCGCCATGGGCATGATCCTGACAGGGCGCCACGTGATGGCCGAAGAAGGCAAGGAACTGGGCTTCGTCAATGCCGTCGTGCCCCAAGGCGAGCTGATGGATGCGGCGCGCCGCTGGGCTGGCATGATCGCCGAATGCAGCCCCATGTCGATCCGCGCCTCAAAGCAAGCCGTGATGGGCGGGCTTGACGTCGCCAACTACAAGGAGGCGTTCGAGACGCGTTTCCCGGCTGTCTCAGAGCTGTTCAAGTCTGCTGATTTCGTGGAGGGCCCGCGCGCCTTTGCCGAAAAGCGCAAGCCGAACTGGACAGGCAGCTAGGCGCCCTGGCGCTCGGGCCCCTTTGCGGGAATGAAGCGCACGCCAAAGCTGCGGCCCTGGCTGCGCACGACCTCACCGCGCAGGTTGCCCGTGCTGACGATATCGCCAATGGCCGGCGCGCGGCTGAACGCTTCGAAGCCAGCGCCGGTCAGTGAGATGTCGACCACACGGCAGTTGAGAACGCCGCCATCCTTGAGCCTTAACTGGGCCGCCCCACCGGCCTTGTAGCGGGCAGAAGCGCGCTCATCCGTGAGGCCAAGCGTGTCCTTGTTCATCAGCCAGACGAGCTGGTCGGCGAGCTTGTCGCGTTTGCGGTCGGTCTGTTCAAAGCGCAGCAGGAACCCGTTCGGGACCTTGCGCGCGACCACGCCGACGACGCGGCCAAGATCTTCAAAATAGCAGACAAGGCGGCTGCCCTCGTTGGGCACATCATGGGCGGCGATTTGCGCACTGCGGCACGACAAGGCGACAGACGCGATGCGGTGCTCGCCGCCATCCTCATCTAGGTAGCGGCCATCCAGGCGCAGCGGCAGGCGCTGGTCCAGGGCGCTTGCCTGCGAAGATGCTGGGTCTGGATGTGCTTGCTTGCGGACGGCCGTCATCTGCAAAAGTCTCCTCTCAAATAACGCATTCCGCCCAGATGCGCGTTCTGATTGCGTACCCGAAATTGCTTCACAAAAGGTTGCTCTGGCGTGGGGCTGGCCGCAAAGTGGGGCAAACAGAAAAAGACGCCTTGGGAGCCCTTCGTGAGAGAATTCGACTACGTCATTATTGGCGCAGGCAGTGCCGGCTGCGTGCTGGCCAACAGGTTGAGCGCAGATCCGAGCGTCTCTGTCTGCCTGATCGAGGCCGGCAAGAAGGACACCGCGCTGACGGTGCGCATGCCCGCCGCGGTGGGCCAGTTGATCCGCGACGAGAACGATTACAATTGGGGCTTCAACACGGCGCCGCAAAAGCACCTGAATGAGCGCGAGCTCTGGTGGCCGCGCGGGCGTGGGTGGGGCGGATCGTCCTCGATCAACGGCATGATCTACATTCGCGGGCATGGCCGCGACTATGACCAGTGGCGCCAGATGGGGCTGACCGGATGGGGCTTTGCCGACGTGCTGCCCTATTTCAAGCGCTCTGAAGGCTATCAGGGCGGCAACACTGATTTCCATGGCGGCGAAGGCCCGCTGAAAGTGTCTGAAAGCCCGATCGACAATCCGCTGTATGAGGCGTTCATCGAGGCGGGTCGCGCGGCCGGCCATCCCGTCACGCCCGATTTCAATGGCGTGCAGCAGGAGGGCATGGGCCCATATCAGCGCACGATCCATGAGGGCGAGCGCTGGAGCGCGTCGTTCGGCTATCTGCGCCCCATTGAGGGCGAGCGCGACAACCTCGCCGTGGTCTCGACCGGGCTGGTGACGCGCATTCGCACCGAGGGCACGCGCGCGGTCGGCGTGGACTTGGTCGAGGGCAAGGGCAAGGCGCCATCGTCGATCATGGCGCGCAAGGAAGTGCTGGTGTGCGCCGGCGCGGTGCAGTCTCCGCAGCTCCTGATGCTGTCGGGCATCGGCCCTGCCGCCGAGCTTTCCAAGCATGGCATCGACACGGTGGTGGACCTGCCAGGCGTTGGCGCGAACCTTCAGGACCATCTGGACGTGGTTGTGGTCAACGAAATGACAGAGAAGCTCTCGGCCTATTCCAAGCAGGCCGGGCTCAAGCGCTATCTTGTCGGGCTGCAATATCTCTTCACCAAGGGCGGGCCGGGCGCAGACAACTTCCTGCAGGCTGGCGCCTTCCTGAAGTCGCGCGAGGGCCTCGACCGTCCGGACCTCCAGCTACACTTCGTCAATGCCGGCATGATCGACCATGGCCGCACCGAGGTTAAACACGACGCGTTCACCGTGCATGCCTGCCAGCTGCGCCCCGAGAGCCGCGGCACGGTCACCCTGAAATCGGCCGATCCGTTCGACCATCCGGTGATCGATCCGAATTATCTCGCAACGGAGGAAGACCGCCGGTCCCTGCGCGAAAGCGTGAAGATGTGCCGCGAGATCATCGCCGGATCGCCGTTCGATCCCTATCGCGGGCCAGAAATGGTGCCGGGTGCGGATGTGCAGAGCGACGATGAGATCGACGCCTACATCCGTGAGACGGGCGAGACCATCTATCACCCCGTCGGCACGGTCGCGATGGGGGCGGGCGATGACGCGCCGCTGGACGGCGAGTTGCGCGTGCGCGGCATGGAGGGCCTGCGTGTCATCGATGCCTCGGTGATGCCGACCCTGATCGGCGGCAACACCAATGCGCCGACCATCATGATCGCCGAGAAAGCCGCCGACATGATCCTCGGCAAGGCGCCTGCGGGCGCGGTTGAGCTGGAAGTGGCTTAGCCCGCGCTGGTTCGTGGAAGCGGGCGTCAGGGGTCTCAGCTGCGGCGGCGGGTCACTGCTGCCACGCCAGCGGCTTCATCAGGTAGCACAGGCAATCGCTCCAGATGATGTCCTCGTCCCGGGTGATCATTGCGGGCACAACAGTCTGGCGCAGCTTGAGGGTGCCGCGTTGGCGGAGAAAGAACTCATCTGTCAGGTCGCTGCCGTGCTCGTCGACGACCTTGAGACCGGCGCGTTGGCCCGAGATTTCAGCCCAGATCGAGCCGGTTTTCACGGGCGTGAAGTTGAGGTCCTCCAGATCGCTGCGGAAGACCAGGCCCGCGCCTGCCGCAGGCCCGAACGCGAAGTCGGCTGCGGGATCGACCACAACGCGGCCGACCGTTTCGAAGAGTTCTAGCGATCCTGAAGCCGGTGGCGTGGCGGGCAATTCATCCAGCCCGGTGACATGGTCGATCAGGCGCAACGCCGCAGCCAGGCCGTCGGCGTCGCCCGCCTGCCCGCACTCCAGGGTGATGGCGGGCCCAAGATGCGAGAACGCGATCGACTGGGTGGTCGGCGGATTGAGGTAGTAGACCCCGATTGGCGCGAACGCGGCAGCCAGATGGAGGTCCTGCGGACGCAGGGAATTGATGCAGCCATAAACCGGGTTCCGGCCGGTATTGTTGTGGATGTCGATGCTGGCGAAGACCCCTGCTCGCCGTGCGACCGCGAGGACTTCTTCGGCCAGCTTGTGATAGGCCGTCTCACCATGGGCCCAGATCCGGTTGAAGTCTGGCTCGCCGTCCAGATGGCGCTGGCCGGCTTCGCTCGCCCTCACATTGCCGATGAAGATCAACAGGCTGCGGCGCAGCGGGCCAGCTTGCAGCGTCTCCCGTAGCCGCTGGAGCACGCTGAAACTTGTGGTCTCGTTCCCGTGCAGAAGGGTCGATATGAAGACCGGTGGATCGACCTCACCCTGCAGGTGGATCAGCGTTGGGTTTGGGAAGACCTTGCGGATCTCACGAACGCCAATGCCTGCGATCTCGCCGGGAAAATGATCGAGCCTGTCGAGCTGGAGGGTCATGGCGCGACTCAGACCTCCCAGGTGTGAACGGGCGCGTTTGTGTCCTGAAGCGCAACATAGCGCTCGGTCAGGGCCTGGAAGTTGTGGGAGTTGCACTCGATAAAGCTGCGCTGCCAGGCCGCGCCGGTTCGCCCGCTGCGCACGCGATTGACGATGACCTCGTCGATGTAATGCGATATGTCCTCGTTCAGGAGGTCCGCGTCTTTCAGGGCCCTCCGCGCGGCGGGAATGAGGCTTTCCAGCAAGAGACGTTGCACATTTGTGCGCCGACCTTCCCAGACCACGTCGGCGTCCAATCCGTCTTTCGCACACGCATAGAAGTTGCTGCGCGCATCCTCGAAGGGCGTCTCCGCTTCAGGCGCGCGCGGCGCCTTTGCCAGGGCCAGCATGACGCCGTGGCAGAGCGCGAGATTGGCGACTGTGTCGACCAGGGTGGGACCAGCAGGCATGACCCTGTGCTCAATCCGCAGATGCGGCGTACCCGAACCATCAAAGCCGAGGATCGGCCGCACCCAACGCCACACGGTTCCATTCTGGAGCTGCAGGTGGGGCAGTCGCTCGGCCGTGCCGATCAGGGCGGGCAGCAGCACCGGAAAACTCAAATTCTCCACAAACAGCTCGAGAAAGCTGCGGCGCAGGTATCCTGTCCCGAGCGTCACACGCCGGACGTTGCGCCCTGCTGCATCCCGGAAACCATCAACATTCGTGGCCTGCTCAAAGGCCGCGATCCGGGTCTCGCACCACAACGATTTTCCGTAGAGGAACGGGGAATTGGCCGTGGCGGCGACAAGCGGGCCCGCCGCCAGAACGCCCGCATTATAAAAGCGCACGCAGTCTTCCTGGTTCACCTTGATATGTGCCTGGAGCGAGGTGCAGCTCGCTTCCAGCATGATGTGGTCGCAGCGGTAATTCAGGTGGTCATGTCCCCTGATGTCGATCTCGAGCGGCTTGCCCGCCCTGCGCTGCATAAGTTGGCGATTGAGGGCGCGGTAGCGATTGGCGTTCGACATCCAATCCAGTTGCAGCATCTCATCGCGCACCGTCGGCAGGATGCCCAACATGGCCGGCCGCACCCCCATGGCATCGCCTGTCGCTCGGCACACCGACCAGACATCGCGAAGCGCGGCTTCAGTTTTGGACAGGACATCGCCGGCCAGCGTTTGCGGCGGCGCATTGATTTCCACATTGAACGCGGAAAGTTCTTCGACAATGTCGGGATGGCTTGCTGCAGCCAGGAATGCCTCGTTCACAGGCGCGGGCAATGCGTTTTCATCCAGCAGCCAGGCTTCAAGCTCCAGCCCCACCGTGAGCGTGTCTGAGTCATCGAAGGCGCGGCGGTCGAACCACGATTTCAGCGTGGCGGTCTCATGTCTCAGGCGGTCACGAAAGGTGTCGAAATCGCCCGGGCTGAAGTCTTCCGTCTCGATTTCCCGGCCCATGGACACCTCAATCTCGCTATACCGCTCATTGAGACGCCATTGTTATGGCGGTGCCGGGCGCCGAAAATAGGTAGTATCCGCGAGGCAGGATCTCGCGGCCGAGGCGCTCAATCCCGCCACCATCACTGAATTTCAGGCACGCATGAGAAAAGGCGCGACCGTGCTGGCCGCGCCTCCTTCAGTGTTTGTTGCAGGCGAAATGCCCTAAATCCGGGCATAGCCCTTGGCGTTGATGTAGCGCGTCAACTCATTGGCGCGGCGAGCCGGGTCAGGGTGGGTCGACATGAATTCCGGCGGGCGCTGGCCTGAGGATTTCGCATCCATCACCTGCCAGAGGCGCACGGACTGGGACACGTCATAGCCAGCTGCGTGCATATAATCGACGCCCGCCCGGTCGGCTTCAAGCTCACTTTCGCGCGAATAGGGCAGGATAACGCCGAACTGGACGGCGGCGCCGCCCAGCGCGGTGATCAGGTTGCCGTACTGGCTGAGCTCTTCGGACTGAGTCACGGCCACCTGACCCGCCACCAATGCGGCCTGGGCGAGCACGGCCCGGCTCATGCGGCGGCCTGCATGGTTGTAAACCGAGTGGCCAACCTCATGACCAAGTACGGTGCTGAGCTGGTCATCATTCTCAGCCAGCTCCACCATTCCGCGGTACACGCCGACGCGGTTGCCCGGCATCACAAAGGCATTCACGTCATCAGTGTCGAAAACGGCCACGTCCCACTGCTCGCCAGCCTTTGGCGTGACGCGCTCCACGCGCGACCATGTGCGCATGACGGTGTTACGGAGCTCAGGATTGGAGGTCTGCGGCGTCTGGGCCTTCATATCGCTCCAGGCGGTGGCAGCCATCTGGCCGATCTGGGCATCGGAGAAGAAGTTCAGCTCCTGCTCGCCGGTATAAGGGTTGGTGGTGCAGCCCGACACGATGGGAAACACCGTGCCCGCCGCGAGGCCACAAATGATGCCGCGCCGCGACAAATTGATTTTCGGGGCGTCCTCCAGAAGGGCACCATCGACCTTGATCGGCTCTGTCATCGCTCAACTCCTCGATGCTGACGAACAACGTTAACCCTTTGGGAAGGGCGGCGAAAGTCCATCATCTGATTGTCATGCAGGAGAGCAAAGCCGGCCTAAACGCAGGCTGAACGGATTATCCAGCCGGCGTTGGGCTTTTCGCCAGGGTCTCGGCCTGCTCCACCCAGTTTTCGCGCGCCACGCGGCCAGAAAAACTAAGATAGTCGTCGACCCAAGCCTGGTTGGCCGGTGTCCATGCTGCGATCTGCTCGAAGCGAAACACGCCAATCGTGTGCAGCACATCCTGAATGCGCGGGCCGACGCCCTCGATCTGCGTGAGGTCATCGCGCTCGGCCTCGGAAGGCTCGTCCATCGCCACGGGACGCTCTGGCGTAATGTCAACGCTTGCATCTGGCGCGGGCGCCGCCGTTTCAGCTTCGACGGTCGTCTCGGCCTGGGGCTCGGGATCGACCTCTGCAGGCATTTCGGGGGTTTCAGCGATCGCCTCGACAGGTACCGCGGCGGGCTCGACCATCGGCGCCATGGCGTCTGCAGGCGCGTCTGCGGACGCTGATGCCTCGTCAAGCGGTTCGGACACGTCGTCCCAGGAGGCCTCTGAAAGTGATGTGGAGGACGTGTCCTCATTGGGCGCCACTTCCTCTGTGGCCTCAGCAGAAGCTGCCTGTTCCGGGCCTTGATCCGCCTCGATCGCCTCGACGTGCGGTTCGCTTTGCGAAACGGCTGCGGCCGTGGCGGCTGCCGCCACCAGCCCAGCGGGTACGCTGGCTTCGAATTCCGGCGCATCCTTGCTGCGCTCTTCTTCCAGATAAGCGAGACGGCCTTCGAGGTAGCGATTGCGCCAGCGCAGGCGGGCGAGTTCTTCGTCCGGCGTTTCCCGGTCGTCGGCATCCGTCTGCGGGTCGGTACCATCACTGTCCTGGTCGGTAACGGCCAAGGCCGTGTCCACCACCTCGTCAGGCCCGGCAGGCGGTTCGCCGGACAATTGCACGCCCGCCCTTTGTTCGAACACTTTCAGCCGTGTGCGCAGGTAGTCATTCTGCCAGCGCAGCTTGTCTGCCTCGACAGTGTCCACACCGTCGGCCGCGGACGTCTCGGTCGTAGCAACTGGCGCGGCCGGAATCGCAGTGGCGGAAGCCGCTTGGGCCTGGGACAGCTGGGACTCAAGGCCTGAAACCGTTTCTTCAAGATCCTGAATGCGCGCGCGCGCCGCCATCAGTTCCTCAGGATCTGCGCCCTCGAACTGCGAGCCGACAAGTGCGCCCGCCACTGCGCCTGCGGCACCGGCAACACCTGCGCCGAGCCCTGTCTTCTCGCCGCTCTCGCTGCGCAACGAGTCCAGCTCAGACTTCATCGATAATATCTGGTCATTCAGCGCGGAAATATGCTGGTCGCGCGCGTCGAGATCGGCGCGTAGCTCAGGGCCGCCGTCGCTGAGTTTGCGCTGGGCGGCGTAAAGGCCCTCGATTTCGGTGCGCGCCTGTTCCAGCTCGGTCCGCGCGAGCCCGCTCTCCACTTCCGCGCGCCGCAAACGTCCGCGCAGAAACACGCCACGCAGCGACCAGCCGAGGATCAGAGCGATCAGGGCTGCAGCGCCCAGAAGGGCCCACATCTGTGTGAGTAGCCAGGTCATTGTTCGCTTTGCTCCAACACTTTGAATTCTATCCGCCGATTGGTGGCGCGCCCTTCTGGCGTGCCATTGTCTGCAATGGGCTCATCCGGGCCGTAGCCGACAGCCTCGAGCCGGGAGGCATCAAACCCGCGCGAGGCCATGTAGTCGGCCACTGCCTGGGCTCGAATATCGCTGAGATAGACGTTGTAGGCCCGCTCGCCGATGCTGTCTGTGTGCCCGCCGAGTTCGAAGCTCAAATCCTGTGAACACTGGCCGGCAACCGCCATCAACTTGTCCAGGGTCTCGCCGCTGTCGCGGGAGATGTCGGCCGCGCCAGAGGCGAACACGACGCTGTTGCTTTCAAGGACGGCGGCGAAGGCCGTCTCGCATGCCGCGCGCGGATCGGTTTCAAAATCGATGTTTGCGATCTCGTCGACGGCAACGACGACCTCTTCACTGTCGATGACGACACCATAGGGCCCCGAGAGGCTGCCCATATCCTCGCGCAGAAACGCCAGAACGCTGCCGGAGGCTTCGCCGACGAAGGTGAAACCATCTCCGTCAGGGTCAAAGCCCATGAAACCTGAGGTGAAGCGCGCAAAGTGAGGAAGGCCGAGGCGCACGCCTTCGAGCCAGCCATCATAGGTCTCGCCAGCCACGCGCATGTCATCAACCACGCTGCCATTAAAGTGGGTGCTGGCGATTTCGAAAATGTCGGCGCGTTCTGCTTCGCTGGCGACTTCGCCCTCTAAGACGAGTGCGCCATCGGCATGGCGGGCCGACCATTTGCTGGGCCCGCGAATTTCAGGTTTCCCGGTGAACGGGGCTGGGATGTTTGCCACTTCGGCCGAAAGACGCGCCCGGCGCTCATTGTCCATGGCGATGCCGGAAACGCTGAGATCCGTGTCCGCCAGCACGGCGGCGCCGCTGTCGAGCTCTGCCACGCTGGCGACGGCAACGGTGGCCACCTCAGTCCATGCACCTTCCGGTGCGCCTGCGGCGACCGCAGCGCGGTCATCTACCCTCGCCGCGCCTGCGGCCTCAGCCGCTGCAACGAGGGCGGCCTGGGCGGTTTCACTGGGCACATGGCCTGTCAGGATCACATCGCCATCGGCTGTGCGTGTGGCGCGCCAGACGAAGGGCGAGACGGTCGCCAATGCGTCGAACTCGGTTTCAACGGCCACGACGGCGCCAAATACGGGCCCGCCCTGCCCGAGGCTTGCCAGCGCAGCCTCAATGGCGCGCGATTCATTGTCTGCGCCGCCGGCAGCGCCGGAAAGGTGCGCGGTCTGGCCATCCATTTCCACGGAGACCCAACCGAGACCTTCAGATGCCAGAGTGTCGGCAACGGCGCTACCGATCTTATCCTCAAAGCCCTTTGCGCGGTCCGGAAAGTGCAGATAAGACCATGCACCAAGGGCAATCAGCCCCAGCAATGCAAGGACGGCAAGCAACGTATCAACTACCCGCATTGTGCGTCCCTCGCTTCCTGCGATGCGCGAAATCCTAGGCAACGCATGCCCTAATCAGGGAAGGGCTTCAAGAGAGTGACTACACTTTGGTAAGAACTGTGGCGATCGAGCAAATCTCCAGTCCTGCGAACCCCCGCGTGAAGACGCTGCGGGCCCTTGAGCGCAAGAAAACACGCCTTGAAACCGGGCTGTTCATTGCCGAGGGACCGAGGCTGGTTCAGCAGGGTCTGGACCGCGGCTGGCACCTCGACACGCTTGCGGTGGCAGAGGCGAGCCTGACGCTGCCCCACATTGATGAACTCGTGCGCGCGGCGGCTTCCGCCGGGGCGTTCGTTTTCTCCGCGCCGGATCGCGTGATGTCCAAGATCGCGCGCAAGGACAACCCCAACGCCGTCGTCGGCGCCTTCGCCCAGCAAACCGTTGGTCTAGAGGATCTGGCTTCCACCTCGCAGAGCGCGCTGATCGCGCTTTATGAAGTGCGCGATCCGGGCAATCTCGGCACCATTCTGAGGACCGCCGACTGCGCTGGCATTGCCGGCGTGATCCTCGTCGGCACCTGCTGTGACCGCTTCAGCATCGAAGCCGTGCGCGCATCCATGGGCTCGATTTTCGATGTGCCCGTCGCGGCGGTGGACTTTGACGCGTTCGACTCCTGGCGCAGGGCGCAGGGGCGGCGTTGCATCGCCGCGAGCATGAACGGAACCGTGCGCCATGACGAGGCGAACCTCGCCAGCGGCGCCATCCTGCTGATGGGCAACGAACAGTCCGGTCTGCCGCACAAGGTCGAGGCGGCCTGCGACGTGCTGGTGCGCATCCCCATGCGCGGCGGGGCCGACAGCCTGAACCTCGCCCAGGCGACAGCGATCCTGACCTATGAGGCCTGGCGCCAGGCGGGCTTTGAGGGGGCGGCGGAATGAAGCTGACGACGCGCCTCCTGGTGGCGGACGACTGGACCGATTACGCCCTGCTCGACAGCGGCGCGGGTCGGAAGCTGGAGCGATTTGGCAGCCAGACCGTCTCGCGGCCTGATCCCCAGGCCTTCTGGACACCAAGCGCACCACCCGACAGCTGGACAGCCGATGCCGTGTTCGATGCCTCAGCAAAGGATGACGAACGCGGCGCATGGCGGGTCACTTCCGATGGCGCGCCGCAGGACTGGCCGATGCGCTGGAATGGGCTGACCTTCCAGGCGCGGCGTACGCCGTTTCGCCATTTGGGTGTGTTTCAGGAGCATTCAGTGCACTGGGCGTTTGCGCAGGAGAAAATCCGCGCAGCTGGCAGGCCCGTGCGGGTGTTGAACCTGTTTGGCTACACAGGGCTCATGTCGCTGGCTTGCGCGGGGGCGGGCGCCGAAGTGGTCCACCTCGACGCAAGCCCGAAATCAAACGGTTACGGCAAGGAAAACCAGGCGCTTTCGGGCCTGGACGACAAGCCGATCCGGTGGATTACGGATGATGCGATGAAGTTCGTTGCCCGCGAGATCCGGCGCGGAAACACATATGACGGCATTGTGCTGGACCCGCCGAAGTTTGGACGCGGACCGAAGAACGAGACCTGGCGGTTTGAGGAGGGATTGCCGGCGCTTTTCGATGGCGTTCGCACACTGCTCTCGGAATGCCCGCTCTTCGTGATTGCGACGGCCTATGCAGTGAGGCTCTCCTATCTCGCGCTGGCCCAGACGCTGGCTGACCGTCTTGAGGGCCTCGGCGGGCAGATGGAGACGGGCGAAATGGCGTTGCCGCAGGAGGGCTCCGACCGGCTGCTGCCCACGGCGCTCTATGCGCGGTGGTCGGCGGCTTAAACTGTATCCGTCTTTGATGGCAACGGTCCTTGGCTTTTTTCGCCCGCGGCAGTTTGACCGTCGCCAGACGCCTGCACGGAGGCAGCCGGACCGGCCCCGCGCACGCTTGCCCGGCGTATCTCGTACACCGAAGCGCACCGCGCGTGCGCGGTGCGCGCGGGGTGCTTCCCGCTCGCAATCGGAGACCAAAGCAGCCTTAAGCCCGTCTCAATCGAGCAACGCGACAGACAGATAAAGAAAAACGGCGGGCCAGGGCCCGCCGTTTCCAGTTTTAAATCGAGCGTCAGCTTAGAAGCTGAGGCTAACCCGTCCGAAGAAGGTCCGACCCAGGGTGTCATAGGTCGCCGGGTAGGTGTTGGACTGCTCAGCAGAGTCGTCGCCAATGAGGACAAAGTCTTCGTCCAGAAGGTTCTCAATGCCGAACGTGACGCCGAGGTTCTCGTTGACGTCGTAGAACAGCGTCAGGTCGAACTGGTCATAGGCATCCACACCGGTCACGAAGAGATCCGGCGTTCCACCATTCTGGAACAGATCGTCCTCAACTTCGCTGATGCGAGTCCAGCGCAAGCGAGCACCGTATGGCCCCATGCCCCAGTCAAAGCGAGAGTTGAAGCTCCACTCCGGGGTCGGCTCGCCAACGGTTGCACCGTAGAAACCGACCGCCTCGATGGGATCCTCACCCGGCAGCGGGATGAACTCGTTGGAGTCCGTCCACGTGATAAGCGAGTAGAAGCCGAAGATGCCGTAGTCTCCACTGTCGTAGGTATAGTCGATCGACACATCGACACCGTTCGTAGACAGCTCAGCAGCATTTCGCGAGAAGGAGTCGAAAGTATCGACCGTACCGTCGGGATTACGGCGGATCGCGTTACAGAACTCCGACAGCCCATCAACGTAGCAGAAGTCGAAGATCCGCTGGGATGGAACACCGGCAATCACGTCTTCGATTTGAATATCGAAGTAATCAGCCGTGATCGTCAGGTTTGGCACAAAGCTAGGCGACCAGATCGCGCCAACTGTAAGCGTTTCAGCGGTTTCTTGCTGCAGATCCGGATTGCCTCCGAAAAGCCCCTCAATCTGTGCATTGACCTGAAGCGGTGTGCCGGTCGAGCCTGCCGGAACATTGGCTGCGGCAGCCGCATTGTTCTCACAGTTCTGCGTGACCGTTGCTTGGGTTGTGGCATCGAGGTTGTCGAAGCCGCCGAGCGAACCGCCGGAACATGGATCCTCGATGTTCGGGAAACCATTGGTCTGCGGAGAAAAGAGCTCGCCGATGTTCGGGGCACGCACAGCTTGCTGGAACTGCGCCCTCAGACGGAGATCTTCAACTGGCGTCCAGCTGAGACCTGCGGCATAGGATTCGACACCGCCGACACCCGGAGTCGAATAATCCGAGTAGCGGAAGGCACCGGTGAAGGTCAGCTCCTCAGCACCAGGCAGGTTCTCCAGGATGGGAGCATTCACCTCTGCAAAGATCTCGTAAACGTCGAACGAACCGAAGACGTCCGGCGCCTGGTTGAAGCCACGAACATCTGGGCCAAGACCTGCACCGCGCGTTGAGAGTTCCTCTTCGCGGTACTCTGCGCCGAGAGCCACAGCGATCGGATTTTCAGCACCAGGGCTCGTGAGACCGAACAGGTCGCCGCTCGTGATCGCTGAGAGGACTTTCTGGTCCGTCTGACCGGTGATGATACCGGTAACAGAAATCTCGTCGATCACCTCCTGGCTCAAACCGTTAGGTTCGAAGATGTTCGCTCGGCCTTCGCTCACAGCAGCCTGATAGCCCGAAAGCGAGATGTTACCCGTCTGGCTGACGGCCGTCTCGGCCTGGCCAAGAGACGCATAGATGTCCCAGACCCAGGTGTCTGTAAACTCACCACGAAGCCCACCGGAAATCTGGAAGCTGTCGTTGCGGATGTCTGACACGCGACCGCCAGTCTCCAGGAAGCGACGACCGGTTGAGAAGGACGCATCGGGCACGCCGTTTCCGTCAGAGTCTGCACCGCCTGAAATCGCGGTCAGAGCGGCAAGTGCCTGCGGGTCGTCGGCGATGAACGGATTGTCGAGGTTCACCGTAAGGGCGGTAAAAATCGGCGTCGGCGCCAGCAGCTGCTCAGTCTGGCTGGTCACGAAGATACCCTGAACATACGCCTCGACGTCCGGCGTAATATCGTAGGTGCTCGAACCATAGATGGAGAAGCGTTCCTGCGGAATCTGCAGGTAGTTCACCGGAGCATAATTGTAACGGTTCGTGTTGGGTCCCGCGTTGATGAACGGCAAGATACCGGGGCCATCAGGGTTAAAGATGAAACCGAAGCTGTCGGTCGTACAGAAGCCGAGTGGGTTGTCATCGTCATCAGTCGCCTCGACGGTGCCTTCGACCCCACAGGGCGGATTGATGCCCAGGATGTCGGTGTAGTCGACATCGAAGTCCAAAGCGAAGGTCGACGGGATGTTCACGGAGCCAGTTTCCTGGAAGCCCACATCCGCACCACCATCTGCGAGGGTGAAGAAAGCTTCGTCGCGGTCCCCCTGAAGCACCGACTCACGTTCCGTGTACTCGAGGCTCAGCACAGCGTTACCGCGGCCTTCGGCGAAGTTGCCACCCATGGTGGTCGAAGCCGTGATGATCTGGCCGTCGCCTTCCTGGGTGCTCTCGAAACCGAGGCTGGCGTCCAGGCCCTCGAAGTCGTCCTTCATGATGAAGTTGACGACGCCTGCCATAGCATCGGAACCGTACACAGCAGATGCACCGCCGGTAAGGATCTCAACATTCTCGACCAGGGCAGCAGGAATGGTGTTGAGGTCAACCACGCCAGCATTCTGGTTTGAGGTGACATAGCGACGGCCGTTCACCAGAACCAGGGTCCGGTTTGCGCCGAGGCCGCGAAGGTTCACCGTAGCTTCACCGATACCAGGGTTGTTCGACGTGGAGTCGAAGCCAGGAATCACCTGGGGCAGCTGGTTCAGGAATTGCTCAGCGTTCACAGTGTTGGAGAGCGAGATGTCGTCCGCGCCAACGGTTGTGATCGGGCTGGAAGATACCAGATTGGCGTTCTGAATGCGCGAGCCGGTAACGGTGATCGTTTCCTGGCGTGCTTCATCATCTGTTTCTTGTGCGACTGCCGGCACGGCGAGAAGCCCGAACGCTGCGCCCGCGAAAACGGACGAGGCGAGCAGGCGGGATTTTAGAGTATACCCGTTCACTGTTGGAACCTCCGATTGGGAACTGCCAATATTGACAAAGCCGGTTTTCCCACCGGCCTGGCAGCCTTGCTAATGGCGGCAAAGCCCAAAGGTCAACGCACTGTCACACGGCTGACAAAAAAACGCCGTGAGTGTGTCAAAAACGTCTCAGTTTGTGACAGGCGCTTCGGCGCACCGTGGCAAACGCAGGAAGATCGCTGCTCTAAAGTGTGCGAAACGTGCAATAAAAAGCCGCCCACCCCATAAGGCTGGGTTGGGCGGCAGGAACGTCGTTCCGGATTTACTCAGCCCAGCACAAGTATTTAGATCGGTGGATGTCCACCACATTGTCTTCCCAGCCCCTGAGCGTCGGATCGACAAGGTTCTGGTTCACGGCAAACCACATCGGGGTCAGCGGCACCTCGTCGAGCATGATCTGTTCGGCCTCGGCCAGGAGATCTGCACGCCGCTCGGGATCGAGTTCCAAGTTTGACCGGGCGAGCAGCGCGTCAAACTCGGGATTGTTGAAGTTGCCGTAATTGAGCTGTCCCGTCTCTGAGTCGAGCAGATACAGGAAGTTGTGGGGATCGTTGAAGTCCGCCACCCAGCCGGCATCGGAGAACTCGAAGTCGCCCTCGCGCAGACGTGCGTAAAGCACTTTTGTGTCCTGGAGCAGAAGCTCAGGGCGCACCCAGTCCGCAATCTGCTTCCAGTTTTGCTGCGCTACTGGCGGGGGCTTCATGTTGTCGCCGGTGTTGCGGTACATGTAGGTAAACTCAAGCGGATTGTCGGGGCCGAAGCCCGCATCCTCAAGCAGCGCGCGCGCTTCAAGAAGGCGCTCGGCGCGCGGCATCTCTGCCCAGTCCACCTGCGGCTTGTCTTCGCCCTCCACATAATTGTCGATGCCAGGCGGCACGAAATTGTAGGCCGGCAGGAAGCCAGGCGTGAGCACGTTTTCGGTCATGAACTCCCGGTCCAGCGCCATGGCCAGGGCCTTGCGCACACGGACATCGTCGAAGGGTTCCACCTCCTGGTTGAAGACCCAATAGGTCACCGTCAGAGACGGGTCTGCGCGAACCCAACCGGGCAGGCGGCGCTCAATCTCAGCCTTGCGCGGGCCTTCAAAGCCATTGTTGATGTCGAGCTCACCCGCTTCGATCATCCGCTCGACGGCGTTGAGATCGTTAATGGGGAAGTAGGCCACACTGTCAAAGCAGAGGTCTTCCCCGCCATACCAGTTCTCATTCTTCACAGAGATCAGCGACGATCCAACCGTCCAGTCCACCAGCTTGTAGGGACCGTTGACGACGATGTTTTCTGGGCGGATCCACCGGTCACCATGTTCCTCGACCACGTGGCGCGGCACGGGATAGGTCGTATAGTGGGTGAGCAGGCCCGGCAGATAAGGCGCAGGATACTCCAGCGTGATCTCGAGCGTGTAGTCATCGATCGCGCGGATGCCGAGATCCTCAGGCGCCACCTCGCCGCGATTGAGGGCGGCCGCATTCTTCACCAGCCAGAGCAGCGAGGCGTACTGGCCGGCTGTGGCCGGGTCCTGCAGGCGCTGGAAGGCAAACACGAAATCATCAGCAGTCAGAGGTGTCCCGTCAGACCATAGGGTTTCCTTTAGCTTGAAGGTCCAAACGGTTTGGGTGTCGTCGACCTCATAGCTTTCTGCCACGCCGGGCACAGGTCGGCCATCGGCCGAGGTGACGAACAGGCCGTTGAACATGTCGCCGATGATGATGTTCTCCCACTGGGCAGAGGACTTGTGGGGGTCGAGCGTATCAGGATTGGCCGAAATCCCCCGGCGCAGCATCTCTCCATACTGGCTTGTGTCTCCGCCTCCGCCGCAGGCTGCGAGCAAAGCGGTCGCTGCGCCTGCCAGCGCAAGTTTCCATCCGCGAAAGGACGCCATGTGATTCTCCCATCTAGGCTCGGTCGCCACTTTGCGTATTGTGGGGCCGAGCGCAATTCCATTGCTCGCCCTTATACGCAGGGCGATGTCCGCGCCATCAAAAGCGTCTCAGATGAGCGGGAAATGAACATGGCCAGACAAATCGCACTCGCCCTGACCGGCGCCATCGTATTTGCGAGCAGCGCACAGGCGCAGGACGAGCAGGCATCAACAGCCGCAATCTACGCCTGCGCCAACACCGCAGATGATGCCGAAAGACTGGCCTGCTACGATACCGCAGTGGGCAGGCTTCAGGTTGCTGAGGCCGCTGGCGATGTCGCACTCGTTAGCCGCGAGGATGTTCGGGAGGCACAGCGAAGCAATTTCGGCCTGATGCTGCCCAATCTGACCATTCCCGGGTTTGGAAACGGGGGAGACGATGCAAATAGGATTGATACCGTCGTGTTTCCGATCGCCTCAGTGGAACGCGATGTACGTGACCGGGTACTGGTTACACTGGAAAACGGCCAGGTATGGCGCCAAACAGATCAGAAGACATTCTCCATCAAGGACAAAGAAGAGGCAGAAATCCGGCGCGGAGCGCTCGGCAGCTTCTTTATCAAGCTGGACGGCGGACGCGCATTCAGGGCGGAACGGATCAATTAGCTCGATCAGCGTTCCTTGGGATCCAATGCGTCCCGCAAGCCATCCCCAAGGAAATTCAGCGCAAGCAGGGTGACCGCCATGGTGCCTGCAGGAATGAGCAGCATCCAGGGCCGGTCGCGCATTTCATTTGCACCCTGGCTGATCAGCACACCGAGCGAGGTCAAAGGCTCATTCACGCCGAGACCGAGGAACGACAGGAAGCTCTCGGCCAGGATCACGACGGGGATGGTCAGCGTGACATACACCGCCACAGGCCCGATGACGTTCGGCAGGATATGTCGGCGGATCATCGCGACCTGGCCGACGCCGGCCGCCCGGGCCGCCTCAATGAACTCGCGGTTCTTGATGGCGAGGGTCTGGCCGCGCACGATCCGCGCCATGGTCAGCCACTCAATCGCGCCGATGGCGGCGAAGATCAGGAAGATGTTTTGGCCGAACACCGTGATCAGGAGGATCACGAAGAAGATGAAGGGCAGCGCGTAAAGCACGTCCACAATGCGCATCATGACGTTGTCGACGCGCCCGCCGAGAAAGCCCGCCGTTGCCCCCCAGGTGACCCCGATGACCAGCGACACCAGGGTGGCAATCACACCCACCATCAAAGAAATGCGCAGGGCGATCATGAGTCGGGCGAGGTAATCGCGTCCGAGATAGTCGGTGCCGAGCAGGTGCATGTTTTCGAAGGTCGGCGCGATCTTGATCAGGTCAGACTGCGCCTCCGGGTCGTGCACCCAGAGCATCGGGCCGAAGGCTGCGATCAGCACGAGGATGCCGAGCACCCACATGGAGAAGACCGCCGCGGTGTTGCGCAACAACCGTGCGCGCGCATCATCCCAGAGCGAGCGGCCTGAGACGATTGCTTCGGTGACCGCAGGCTCGATGTTGTTCGGATCTCTCAGAAGGTCGCTCATCAGTCGTATTTCACCTTCGGATCGAGCACGGCGTAGAGAATGTCGGCGATCAGGTTCAACGCGATGATCAGCCCCGCATAGATGATGATCGCGCCCATGACGAGCGTGTAGTCGCGGTTGATCGCGCCATCGACAAAGTAGCTGCCCATGCCCGGCAGGGAGAAGACGCGCTCGACCACCACTGAGCCCGTCAGAACCCGCGCTGTGGCTGGCCCGACATAGGACACCAGCGGCAGGATCGCCGTTGGCAGGGCGTGGGACACGATCACTTGCCGCTCGCTGAGGCCTTTCGAGCGCGCCGTGCGAATGTGGGGCATGCGCATCGTCTCGATCATAGAGGCGCGCATGAGCCGCGAAATGATGGCGATCTGCGGCAAGGCCAGCGTGATGACGGGAAGCGTCGTGTTCTGCCAGTTCAGGCCAGGCGGAAAGCCGAGCCCGCCCGCCGCGAACACGCCAGCGCCCAATGCCAGGGTGAGGATCAGGATGGGCCCTGTCACAAAGGTGGGCACCGATATGCCCGCCATGGCGATGCCCATGACCGAATAGTCTGCCGCTGTGTTTTGCCTGAGACCCGCCAGTATGCCCAACGCACCGCCGACAAGCAGAGCCAGCAACATGGACAGCCCGCCAATGGTCAGGCTGATGGGCAGGCCATCGGCGATCAGCTCGCTGACATCCTTGTCCTTTATCTTGAAGCTCGGCCCGAAATCGCCTTGCACCACGTCGCCGAGATACTTCCCGTACTGGACGAGGATGGGGTCATCCAGGCCATACTTGGCGGCGATGGCGCGCTCGGTCTCCACAGGCAGCTTCCGGTCAGCCGAAAACGGCCCACCCGGCGCCGCGCGCATCATGAAGAACGCCACCGTGATGATGGCGAGCATGGTGGGAATCGCGATCAGGAGCCGGCGTAGGACATAAGCGAGCGGAATGCGCGCAAAGATACGATTCAGCATGGGATTTGCGCGTTCACGGGTGTCTCACGGATTTCTTAACGTCTCACCGCTTGGCACGGCGATGTTGTGCCTCTAGCTTTCGAAACAGTAAGGCCTTGTCAATCGCTTGGCGCAGGATGGAGTGCCCATGGCAGACATCAGAAACGTGACCGACGGTTTTGCGGTGGCGCCTCAACTCACCCCTGACGACGTCGACGAGATCGTTGCGGCGGGCTTCAAGACCGTTGTCGCGAATCGCCCCGATGGCGAAGGCGGGCCCGACCAGCCACGCATGGGACAGATCCGCGCCAAGACAGAAGCTGCCGGGCTGACATTTGTGGCCCTGCCGTTTTCCGGTGCGCCGACACCTGAAATCGTCGAACGCACGGCGCACATACTCGCCGAAGCCGAAGCGCCTATCCTCGCCTATTGCCGCACGGGCACACGGTCGATCACCGCCTGGGCGCTTGTCCATGCAGGCCAGGGCACGAGCCAGGAGATCGTCGATGCTGCGGGCGCGGCAGGCTATGACCTGTCAAGCATCCAGCACCTCTTGTGAGCAATTGTTCGCAAAGCCGCAATTTGAACACACTCGCCCTGTTGAACACATCCCCGTGGCATGCGATTGACCCGCGCGCCTCGCGCTGACCCGGCCACCGAGCCCAGGAGACACCATATGTCGAACCGTTTCTGGTTGTCCGACTTCGAGTATTCCGACGGCTCGATTCTGGTAAAGAAAACAGGGCACCGCGTGCCCGCCACTCTGGGCCTCGCCCATGACATCTTCACCTGGCTGTCATTCTACTTCTTTGCCCAGAGCTGGCGCACCTGGCGGTTCCTGACGGGCCACCGGCGCCCAACCATCGCATTTTATCCAGACAAGCCCCGCCCCTGGTACTTCATCTGGCCCGTCATGCATGTTGCAGGCGCGAAAATCATTGAAGACACAGGCGCAGCCGACATCGTCTTTCACTTCGATGATACAACCCAGACTGCCAATCCCGCACCGCACACCAAACCCGGCGCGACCCTCGTCAACTTTGCCTGTGAGGACGTGTCGAAGTCTCGCGTCGCCGAGGCCTGGGCGCGCGCCGCGGGCTATGACCTCTCTGTCGATCCGCGCACATTCGAAGGCCCGATGGTGGAAAAGTCGGAATTGAACGCCTCCCACGATGGCCGCGTGATCGAAGGGCCAATGGAGCCGCTACCAGGAAAGACCTATCAGCGATTGGTCGACAATGAGATCGAGGGCGGGCTGGTCGAAGATCTCAGATGCTGCATCGTTGGCGGCAAGCCCACGGTTAGCTTTCGCAAGCGCCGCCCGCTTGAGCGCCGTTTCCTGAACGAGAATGCCGAAGTGCTGCTCGACCAGCCCGGCAATTGCTACTCGAGCGATGAACTTGCTGTGATCGAGGCGTTTTGTGATGACATTGGCCTAGACTGGGGCGGCGTGGATGTCCTACGCGATCGCAAATCAGGCAGGCTCTACATCGTGGATGCCAACAAGACAGATATGGGGCCGCCCGTGGCTTTGAGACTTGGCGACAAACTGAAATCGACGCGCATCATGGCGCGTGCGTTTGCCGCCAGGCTGTCGCCCCGCAGGCGATAGAACAGACCCAAGAGACGAACGCGACCCATGGCTATTCCCTTCGTAAGAGAAATCGACGTCGACTATGGACGCGTCGACCAGGTCTCGCCGCTCATTCGCCGCGTGATCGCGAACAATCCCGGCGCCTTCACCTACACTGGCACGGGCGTTTACATCATCGGCAAGGGCACAGTGGCTGTGATCGATCCCGGCCCGCTGCAGGATGATCACTTCGAGGCGCTGAAGGTCGCGCTTGAAGGCGAGACCGTCTCCCACGTGGTCGTCACTCACTCGCACATGGACCATAGCCCCCTGGCACACCCGCTGGCGGAATGGGCGGGCTGCAAAGTGTACGCAAAGGGCCCGGCCATCCCCACCGAATCAGAAGTGCGCATGGAGGCTGGCGACGACCTCTCTTTCCGCCCTGACGAGACGATCTCTGATGGCTGGACGGCAAAAGGCCCGGGCTGGACGCTGGAGGCAATCGAGACGCCCGGCCACACTTCCAACCATGTTTGCTACGCGCTGCACGAGGAAAACGCGCTGTTCTCGGGCGACCACGTCATGGGCTGGTCGACGACGGTGATTTCCCCGCCAGACGGCGACATGGGTGACTACATTGCCAGCCTTGAGAAGGTACGCGACCGCGGCTTTGCCACGATCTGGCCAACCCATGGCCCGCCCGTCACCGACGATCCGTCGGCGTTCATCCAAGCCTATATCGACCACCGCATGGCCCGCGAGTCGGCGATCCTTGAGCGGCTCAAGGCCGGTGATGAGACCATCCCGCAAATGGTGGAGACCATCTACGCTGCCGTGGACAAGAAGCTGCATCCGGCCGCATGCCACTCCGTGCTCGGTCACATGATGCAGTTGGTGAAGGATGGCCGCGTGACGACAACGGACGCCACGCCCGGCGTGAAGAGCCCTTACCGGCTTCCTGCCTGACACCAAACAAAGCTTCGTTTCGAGGCGAAACAGGCGTAGCTTGGCGGTGTCTGCTGATGGATTACCCTGCACTATGCCCGAAAAATGCTTTGACGCCGCGCCCGCCCCCTATCGGGGCTGGGGCTCTGAACTCATTCGGAGCGTCGGACAGGCCTGGCTGAGGGTCTTTGGCTGGAAGATCCGTGGCGACTGGCCGGGGATCGAGAAAGCCGTCCTCGTCGCCGCGCCGCACACTTCAAATTGGGACGGGTTGCACATGCTGGCCGCCACAGCCCACTTCCGGATCAAACTGAGGTGGATGGGGAAGAAATCCCTCGGGGAAGGGCCATTCGGCTGGCTGGCGCGGCGCGCCGGGCTTGTGCCCGTGGACCGCTCGGGCGGGCAGGACATCGTCGCCCAGGCCGCCGCCGCAATCGGGCGGGCCGATGACATCATCCTCGCCGTGGCGCCAGAAGGCACGCGCAGCTACACGGCGGACTGGAAGACAGGGTTTTACCATATCGCCGCCACAGCCGGCGTGCCGATCCTGATGGCGGTGCTGGACTATGGCACCAAGACCATCACGCTCGCCGGGCCAGTTCATCCCTCAGGCGACATGGACTCAGATCTCGCCCAGGTGCGCGCAGCCTATGCGGGTGCCATTGGCAAGAAGCCCGAGAACTGGGAACCTGTAGACTAAGGCTGTTGAGACCGGAGCGACCGCGTCAGCCCGTGCAGGGCCCCAGCCGCTCCCCGCTGAAGTCGGCAGTGATCGCCACTTCGCGCCCGTCTGCCCGGCGGCCCGTCAGCGTCATATGCGCTTCGGTTTGTGTGCCGCCACCCAGCGCCATCGCGGTCATTGTGCCGTAGAGCGTCGCCTCGGGTGTCTTGCAGACGAGAACGAAGCTGATGCCGTCCTCATTCTGAGTTATGTCTGAGGGGCTGCAGCCCGGTCCGGCAAGTTGCTCGGCACCGAGAACTTGCGATCCCCGCGAGATACAGGTCTCGCTGGTCGTGATCTCTGGCGCTGCGCCGTCGGGACTTGTGGGATCGACGGACACAAGGATGGTTGAGGTGGATTTCCAGAGCCCTGGCGTCACGGGCAGGCCATCGGCGCTGGCGGGGGTGGCGGTAAAGACGCTCAGCGCAGTCATAACCAGGCTGGCCTTCAGCCAGGATCGCGGCGTTTTCATGCAACCCCCATTTCCCACGCGCCCGATAGCGCCTCGCAGAAGACGGGCTTTCAGGCCTTAACCAAGACTAACGCGGGACAAGAAGCCGCTCACGGTGATTCTCCCAAACGGAGATCGCCATTCGCCCGAGGGGCGAGGGCCAGACCCGCCAAAATCCTGGGCGCCCTCACAGGCAAAACCGCCCCCTCCTGGATGCGAAGGGAGCGGCCCGGCCGAGGCAAACGCCGTCAGGGGGCACGGCGTCGGCAGCAAGACCTATTTGTGGTCGTCGTGGCCGTGACTGTAGCTATAGGTGTGCTCACCGCCGCTGCGGTGGATGTGGACATGAACGTTCTGGCCACGCGAGTTCAGGAATTTCTGCTTTTCGGCCTCTGTGAGGTTGGGATCCGCCATGATAGCGGCTTCGACCGCAGCGCGGTCGGCATCTTCATCGATGCAGATCGCCTTGTCTCCGGCCTCGCTGACGATCACCGACATGTCGACGCCGGCCATGTCCTCGTCATCGCATTCCTCGTGCAGTTCTTCGATCGACCGTGTGCTGCGCTCGACGAGGGCATCGAACTCCTCGGACTCGGTGATCTCCTCCACGCGCAGTTCCATGCGTTCGATCTCGGCTTCGAAAGCGTCCATGTCCGCTTCGAAACTGACCTCGAAGTTGGCTTCGAACTGTTGGGCCCACTCTTCCATGCGCGCCTCGAAGGCCTCGGCATGCTCCTCGATCCGCTCTGCCATGGCTTCGATGTCGTCTTCAGACAGGCTGAAGGCGAACTTCTCGCCATCCTTGGAAATGATGACCGCTTCGCCGCCATGGATGCTGAGGCTTGAGCCATCGACCGCGAGGGTGACGATATCGCCGAGCGCCTCTAGGGATTCCAACTCGCTCAGTGTTTCGAGGTCGGACAGGAACGACAGGTCCATGACTGGAGGTTTCGGCGGCACGGGCGGAGTGGGAGGCGTCGGTGGCTCAGGCCAGTCCAGCGCGTCGAGTTGGGCGAGATGTTCGTCCAACTCGGCCATTGGATTGGTGAGCATCACCAGTTCGCGGCCCTCACCATGGCTTCGTATGATGACGCGGGTGACCGACGTGCTTTCCGCCTCTTCGCCGCCCTTGAGTTCGGCCTCCTGGGCCGTTGCGGTGGCGAGCAGGGCCGCCGCGCCAACGCCCAGCGACAGGACCATAGCCATGCGCTTATTTGGCGGGGTTGGGTCTTCCGTCTGCAGCATGGCGAAACGGTCCTTGATCGAGTGGTTCAGCGGCAACGCAGCGGCAAAGGCTGGCGCACTGCCCGGACGCGACAGGCGAATGGCCTTGAGCAGCGTTGCGCCGTAGGAGCGCGGGCTCGTCGTCTTCAGGGCGAGCACATCGGCATCGCAGGCCGCTTCCTGGTCCGCCCGGAACGCATCCAGCGCGCGCCAGGCGAGTGGATTCAGCCACTGAATGGCGGCCACCATGTGGGCCAGCTGCAACGCGAACAGATCACCGCGCTTCACATGCATGGCTTCATGGGTCAGGGCGATCCGCTGTTCTTCCTTGGTGTAGTCCAGCTCGAACCAGGCTGGGACAAGGATCACTGGACGCAGCACACCGGTCACAAGCGGCGCACCGCAGAGAAAGCTGGCGCGAACCGGGACGCAGCGCTTGAGGCCCACCTCTGCCTGCACGGCAGCGGACATCTGCTCCAGGGCGTCGGACGGCGCCTCGGAGTCGCCGCGAATAAGGCTGTGGAACTGCCACTGGGAGTGAAGCTGGCGCGCGATCAGGCCTGCGGCGCCTACTGTCACGATGGTGATGAGGACCAGAAGCACCTGGTCAAG